>JBAYPC010000157.1:0-6607 GCA_041677905.1 Alkalispirochaeta sp.
CCCCTGCAGCCGCCCGCCCCTCCCCTCTCCCACCGCCGTGTAACCCAGCTCCGCCAGATTCCGGCCGCTTGCTAGCGGTCAAACCGACGGAAGGCGGCCGGAATCTGGCGGATCTGGTTAACACGGCGGTAGAAGAGGGAACGGTCGGCCGACTGCAGGTGAGACCTATCGTAAGTGCCCTGCTTCCGGATAAATACGGGTATCGGGTCATGTCCCGAAACGCCCTGCACACCATTGAAACACCGGAACAGATCATTGAACAGCTCAACAAATGGACGGCTCTGCAGATAATCGTCGCCTATGAGCACCCCCAGGCGGGGGTGTACCTTATCAACCCGGTGAATGCCGATTCATGGGAAGCTGCACTGCCGGTTCTGAAAGACGAACTGCTTGTGGTGTACGCGGCCCCGCTGCCGGGTGTAGAAATATCCGACGACGGGCTGAACAGCGCCCTTCTGGATATTCACGCTGTCCTTGCCGGCGAAAAGCCCCGGGGACGCAAAGAGTACGTCCTGCCCGAGGGGTTTGCCCGGGCTGCGGCTGCACCGCCGGCGCCGGCGCCGGCACCAACCCGCCCTGGGGCAGAGCCGAAAGCGGCGGCTCCCGGCAAGCGTCGTATCACGCCACGCTATGGGGTGGTTGTCACAAACGAACTGTTCCACAACGGTAACGTGGAAGCGTGGAAACGGATCATCGCCAGTTATCGTTCTTCCTATCCCGCACTGGACGTTCTCATCTGGTACGACAACGAGCGCATTAACGACATAAACGCGCTGTTCAAATGGGGCAAAGTGAAACATGGGACGCCTATTATGTTCAGTGTAGCCGGTGAGGAGATCAAAGACGTGTCCAAACTGCAGCGGTATCTGTTTGAAGGGGCCAGCCCCCGGTTTGAAATGTTTCTGAAGGGTGGTATTGACCAGCCCCTTGAGTTGTTCTAAGGAGGCACAGCACATGAAAGCACTGATACCCTTCGGTACCGACCAGAAGAGCGTTGACGACTCGGTACTTGAACTGGTTGGCAGCCGCGGAAAGCGTGCGGTTGCCCTGGCCGATCTTAACGTACCCATCTGCCCGGGCGTAGTTGTACCGAGTGAAGCGTTATCGCTCTTTCCGGAAAACACCACTGCCGCGTGGTCGGTGATGAAAGACCCCCTGGCAACGATAGAAAAAACGATGGACAAACGATTCGGCGATCCCAAAACGCCGCTTCTGCTCAAGGTTGTGGAAAGCCCCATGCTCAACGTGCGCAGTTCTCTGCCGTCGGTACACCACGTGGGTCTCTGCCCCAACACCATCGACTCTTTTTCTGCGACCATGGGTGAGACGTTTGCCTGGCAGGAATACGCCTTTTTTATTGGAAGTGTCCTGAAAATGGAACTGCTTCTTGAGGAAGACCAGAGTCGGAATAAAAAAATCCAGGCCTATCGGGAAGAACTCCGGGCGGCCAAGCGAAAGTCCTCCATCCAGAAGACGATAGACTCCTTTGCGGGGATTCTGCCGGATGAGTTCTATTCCGAACCGTTTTATCAGCTGACCTACGTGAGCCATCTCTTTCGCCGCGCCTTTACACTGAGTCCGACCACTGAAGATTCGGCCATCATGATTCAGGCTATGGTCTACGGCAACCTGGACAAGGACAGTTCAGCGGGCTACTTCTTCACCCACCATATCATCACCGGTGAAGACGAGCTGCAGGGTGAGTTTTTCCCCGAGGCCTTTGACGACACGGTCAAGAAGGGGAAGCCTCTGTCCCAGCTGGCGAAAAAGCACCTCTCTCAACTCAAGGATATCGGACGCATTCTGGAAGACCATTTCCGGGAACTTCGCTGGATCCGATTTACCATAGAAGGGAATCAGCTCTGGCTTGTTGATCAGTCGTCGGTACCGAACAAGTCTGCCCAGGCTGAGATAAAGACGCTTCTGGATCTGCTGCGCCGAGGTGTAGTAGACGAAGAGCACGTTATCAAGACGATAAAACCGGGTCGGCTGTCGGAGATTCTCCACCCCACCCTGGATCCGTCTTCAGTCGCCTCGTTTCACCAGATCAAGGGTGGCATCGCCGGGTCCGTCGGGGCCGCCATCGGCCGCGTCTACTTCACCACGGAAAACCTGGTAACGGCGCACCGGCAGGCGCAGCAGGCGGGTGAAGACACCAACATGATTCTCGCTATGCCCGCCACCTTCGCCGGTGACGTCAAGGGTATTGAAATAGCCCAGGGCGTCCTCGCTTCGGAAGGGGGGTACGCCTCTCACGCGCCGGTTGTGGCGCGGAGTCTGGGCAAGGTGGCTCTGGTCCGACCGGACATTCAGTTTCTCAAACGTTCGATGAAGATCGACGGGCAGGAGATCAAGGAAGGGGATGTCATCACCATGGACGTACCCTACTACGACGAACCCCGTATCTACGTGGGCCAGGGAACGCTCACCAAACCGACGCCTGAGGACAGTGGGGTACTGGAACTGCTGGAGATCGTGCAGCACAAAATCACCGACATCGACGTACACGCAAATGCCGATCAGCCCCGTGACGCGTCACTGGCGAAGATGTTCGGCGCCAAGGGTATCGGGCTGTGTCGGACGGAACACATGTTCTTTGATGAGAAGCGGATCAACCGGTTCCGTTACATGATTCTGGCGGACGACGAGAAGGCGCGGACGAAGGCGCTCGACAGTCTGTACAAGGACCAGACCAGGGACTTTTACGAGCTCTTGAAGATCATGGACGGTATGGCCGTGACTATACGGTTGCTGGACGCGCCGCTACACGAGTTTCTTCCCAACGGTGACGCCGCCATGAAGGAATTTGTCGCCCAGGCCGAGAAGGACAAGACGGGGCTCTCCAGGGCTCAGATCGTTGCCCGAAGTCAGCTGCTGCGGGAGTTTAACCCGATGATGGGTCACCGGGGCATCCGAATTGCCATCTCCTATCCGGAAATCTACCGAATGCAGACGAGGGCCATCTTTGACGCCGCCTATAAACTGAAATCGGAAGGGTTTGATCCGAAACCGGAGATCATGATTCCTCTGGTGATGAACCCGAATGAGCTCAAGGTCGTTCGGAACGGTAAACGCATCGAAGGGAAGCACATACTCGGAATCCGGGACATTGAGGCGGAGGTAAAGGGGAAATACGACTGCGGCGCTCTGGACTACAAGGTAGGCACTATGATTGAGCTTCCCGCTGCGGCGTTGAACGCCGACGCTATCGCCCGGTACGCTGATTTCTTTTCGTTCGGTACCAACGATCTCACCCAGACTACCTACGGTATCTCTCGGGATGACTTCAACACCTTCTTCTCCGACTACACTGAGCTGGACCTCTTGCCGGGTAACCCCTTCAAGGTGCTCCAGCCGCAGGTAAAAGAGCTTATTCAGACCGCCGCGTTACGGGGACGGATGGTTCGTCCTGATCTGGGTCTGGGGCTCTGTGGTGAACACGGGGCGGAGCCGGACAACATCACCTTCATACGTGAGGCTGGTCTGGATTACGTTTCGGTCTCGCCGTTCGGTATTCCCATTGCCAAGCTGGCTATAGCCCAGATGAACATGGAAGCTGAAGCGGGACGCTGAGTAGAACTCCAGGGCCCCCCGCGAGGGGGGTGGCCCTGGGGTCTTCGGTATCTGACTGAACAGAACGAAGTTCGCCGGGGCGGAAGCCCCGGCAATATCTGATTCCCTTACCCTTGTACACGATGAAAATCACTCTGTCGGCGGTGCGGTTCACGCTTCCGGTGCTTCAAGAAATGTGCAGAGGTGGGAAAACGCCCGGAGCAGGTAGAGTTTGATCAGTGTTTCGGGAACGTAGGCGCTGGACGGAAAGCTGTAGAGTATCAGCATGAACGTTCGTTCGGCCATCTGCCGGCCTCCCGGACTGCCCATGCCGTTTTTCCGCTGGGTATTCTGGGAGTTCTGTGTGTTTTGGGAGTTTTGGGAGTTCTGGGGGTTCAGCATAACGTCCCGAATGGCCTGATCCAGGGTATCCGAGCCCTGTCGGTAGAGCTGGGCTACTTTTTGCTCGGCTCCTCTGTAGACTTCGTGCTTCTTCGGTTTGACAAGCATATTTTCGTAAAATGCCGCTGCAAAATCGAGGATGGCGGCGAGCTGTCTGTACTGGAGGGCGCTGCCGGGCCACTCTTTTGTATCCCGCAGAGCCTGGACGACTTCTGCGGTCTGGCGGACGGTAGCACGAAAACGGAGCCGCAGGGTGCCTTCCTGACGAAGGTAGATGTTGTCCATACCGTGGTTATAAAAGACGAATACCTGGTCCAGTAACGCGTCATAGAGGTCGGCAATGCGCAGCTGCATTGTCACGCTGTAGCCGGTATCCCGGGGATGTTCTTCTTCCGGCGGGCCTTCGTAGGGCTTGGCCGGCTCCGGTTGGAATCTGAGGTACTCTGTAACGGCGGCGTACGCTTCGGTAAGACGGACGGTCATACTGTGGGACCACTCACCCCGATCGCTGTTTCGGTCGGGGTGGTACTCTTTCAGGAGTCGCCGGAAAGAGGCGCTGACATCGTCTACCGAGGCGTAGGGGTCAAGCTGCAAAAATTTGTAGGCTTCAGCAACGTCCATTACTACTATATTCTATGCCACGCGGCAATTCCGGTACAATCCTTTTGCACAGAACGGAAACAACGTTTACACTGTCCCCACATCTTGACACAATCCTGGAGGATCATGTGGAAAAAATGCAGGAGCTGTTTACAGCATACAAGAACGGCACACTCCCAAAAGAACAGGGGTACATCATCAGTGTATTCTACCATGGTACCACCACCTACACCCGCTATGAGCTGATAGCTTTCAACAACGTAAAGGATATCTATATCACCGACGACGGTCTGGTTTTTCAGGCTGAAGGACGAAAGCTCTACGTTCTGGTGGAACCGGCGGGCTATCCCAACGCCCATACCGAACCGGCCTATCGCACTGATTCCGAACGGATACCCTACCGCAAGAAAGAGCTCATCGACTACGTGACCCGTCGGCAGGACCACGTCTACATTGGACGGGAACCGGTGGTTACATACACCTCCTTTACCGTTCTCAAATCGGTGGGGCAAGACGTCTCGTATATCTTTTACCCCCAGGAAAATATCGAAGAGTCTATTTTAGAGTTTTTCCGGATGTCCCTCTGGAAAAAAGCGCGGGTACCCCAGGGGGACGCCCGGAAACTAAAAGAGACGATCGGGGAGGTATTCCGGAAGGTCGTCACCGGGGAGTATCAATAAACGGCGCCCCGGCGGGTGAGCCCGGCGGGTGAGCCCGGCGCCCACCGGGCGACCCCCACGAACTAAAGGTCAACCCGCAAGGGTAAGGAGTACTCCCGCCGCCACAGCCGAGCCGATAACACCGGCCACATTCGGCCCCATGGCGTTCATCAGCAGAAAGTTCCGGGGGTTTTCTTCCTGTCCAACTTTCTGGACTACCCGGGCCGCCATGGGTACGGCGGAGACGCCGGCCGCGCCGATCATCGGGTTGATTTTTCCACCGGTGAGCAGATACATCAGTTTGCCCAGAAGGACACCGCTTGCCGTTCCAACGGAAAAGGCGATCAGACCGAGCCCGATGATGAGCAGGGTATCAATGGTCAGAAATCCCGCGGCGGACATCTTGCTGCCGACGCTGATACCCAGCAGGATAGTCACGATGTTGATCAGTTCATTCTGAGCCGTCTTGGACAGGCGTTCAACGACGCCGGCCTCGCGAAAGAGGTTTCCCAGCATCAGCATACCCACCAACGGCGTTGCCGCCGGCACAGAGAGGGCAATCACAATGGTCGTGACAATCGGGAAGATGATCTTCACGCGCTGGGAAACGGGCTTCACGTCACTCATGACCACCACCCGTTCCTTCTTTGTCGTCAGGAGTCGGATAATTGGTGGTTGAATGACTGGAACGAGGGCCATGTACGAATAGGCCGCCACGGCAATCGGTCCCAACAGGTGAGACGCCAACTGAGAGGTGAGGTAAATCGCCGTGGGACCGTCGGCACCGCCGATAATGGCGATTGACGCCGCTTCTGCAAAGGTAAAACCCAGGGCCTTTGCCCCCAGGAGGGTACCGAATATGCCGAACTGGGCGGCCGCACCGAGCAGAAAGGTGTTCGGCTTCGCCAGAAGGGGACCAAAATCGGTCATGGCACCGACACCCAGAAAAATCAACGGCGGGAAAATACCCTTATCCACGCCGAAGTAGAAGTAATAGAGCAGACCACCCTCGGCGTTCAGCTCCGCAAGGGGGATGTTGGAGAGGATGGCGCCGAATCCGATCGGTACCAGCAGGAGAGGCTCGTACTTCTTGGCTATGCCAAGGTACACCAGCAGTACTCCCACTGCGAGCATCAGGACTTCCTTCCAGGTGATTACCGAAAAGGCCGTAGATTGCAGTATGTCAATGAGCAGGTTCATGGTTGTCCCTTTATCCTATGGTCAAAAGGGGCTGCCCCTCTTTTACGTTGTCACCCGGTTTCACGGAGATCGCCGTGACCGATCCGGATGAAAACGCCATCACGTCGATGTACATTTTCATCGCCTCCAGGACAACCACTTTGTCGCCTTCAGAAACCGTGGCACCTTCGGCAACCAGTACCTGGTCCACAACG
>JBAYPC010000158.1:0-6606 GCA_041677905.1 Alkalispirochaeta sp.
ATTGTGGATTGACTGTCCATCAGCATGTTCCCCCACGTCGGAGTTGGGGGCGAGACCCCCAATCCAAGAAAACTCAACGACGATTCGACGATAATCGCGTTACCGACGCCGAGAGTAGCCCCAACCACGATCGAGTTAATGACATTCGGCAAAACGTGCCGAAAAATAATCAGCCGATCTTTAGCGCCAAGGGCCCGCGCAGCCGTGACGTATTCGTTCTCTTTGACCGACAGGATCGCCCCGCGAACGACCCGGGCAGTGGACATCCAGCTGAACAGGCCGATGATCAGAACAATCCCGAAGGCCTGGGTGGTGAGATACGCGCTGATCACGATGATGAGCGGGAGTGTCGGAATGGAATATGCCAGATCAGTCAAACGCATCAGCAGATTGTCTATCTTTCCACCGTAGTATCCGGCCACGGCCCCGATCAACGTCCCTACCGTGGCACCAAGAAACGCCGCGGTCAGCCCTATGGTGATCGAAATTCGACCTCCATAGAGGAGACGAGTAAAAAGATCACGACCAAGGGCATCCGTACCGAGAAAGTGTTCTCCGCTCGGAGGGTTGCGAATACTGCTCAGGTCGATCGCGTCAAACTCATATGGCGCGATAAGCGGCGCAAGGTAGCACAGCATCCCCAATACCAAAAGGACGATTGACGAGGTGACCGCCAGCCTGTGTTTGAGAAATTTCTCCCCTGCAATTTTGAGATTTGACCGCTGCTGCGTATTGATTCCCTCGCTCGCAACGATCTCTGCCCGTCGTATTGATTCTTCCTGGTTCATCAAGGGGTAACTCCGTTCATATGACTCATTCGTAGGTGATCCGAGGATCCAGCCAGCCGTAGACCATGTCCGCAATCAGATTGAACACCACAACCATGGTGGAGCCCATCATCATGATTCCCATCAACAGCGGGTAATCCCGAGCGTACATAGCCTGGATGAACATCCTGCCGATACCGGGCCATCCGAAAATCGTCTCGGTAATTACGGCTCCGGAGAAAAGTCGGGCAATGCTCAACGTGATCACCGACACGACGGGAATACTTGCATTTTTTACCGCATGGACTGTAATAACCGCACCCCGCGTCAGACCTTTGCTGTGGGCAGTCCGAATGTAATCCTGCTTGAGAACACCGAGCATAGAACTGCGCATATACCGTGACCACCCGGCAATATGGTGCAGCGAAAGAACCACCGCCGGCATTAAAATGTGCTGGAACCGGTCAATGAAGGTATCAACGCCGACAGTCACCGTCCCGGCCACCGGGAGCCACTGCAACTTGACGCTGAAGATGTACTGCAGCATCAATCCAAACCAGAACACCGGCATCGCAATCGCAACGAATGAAAAACCGGTAAAGAGATAGTCAAAAAGAGAGTACTGTTTTACCGCCGAATAAATCCCCAGAGGAATCGCAATGGCAGCGGCAACGATAAACGACACGCCCATCAGCCGGATAGTATCGGGCAGCCGCTCCAGGATCATGTCAAGGACGGGGCGTTGAGCCTGAAAACTGATTCCCATGTCCCCGGTCAGCAATGCCCCAACCCATTTGAAATACTGAATGTAGATGGGCTGGTCAACGCCAAGGCGCGCCCGATACGCGTCGATCGCCGCGGGATCAACAAACATCCCCCGATCCAGCAGGATACCTTCCGGACCACCCGGCGCAGCTTGGATGATCGAAAAAATCACGATAGAAATTCCGATCAGAAGTGGAATCATCTGAATGATGCGCCTGATCACATACCGTACCATTCTCTATCCCTCTTTAGGTAAGGTGATTTCGCAAATCACAATTTTTGAAATCATACCGCCTGACGTACACCCCGAAACAGGGGCTTAGAGGCGATTGAAAAAAGGAAACGCCGGGCACGCGTCCCGGCGAGATAGCTCCGGGCCATGACGCCCGGAGCAACACATCGCATAGTTATGTCTCTATTTGAGGTCCCATTCCCACGCATTCCACCAGTTTCCGAGGTTCGTTCCGGATCCGCGAAAGTTAACGAGGTTATCCGATACTACCCACGGACTGTCCCGGTAGTAGAGGTAGAGCACCTGTGCCGTATCGGCAAGAATCTGCTGAGCCTCATCAAGCAGAGGCTTCCGAGTTTCAAAGTCGAGAATCTTGTCGGATTTTACCATCAGTGCGTCCAGCTCGGGATTACTGAAGCCGGTAAAGTTGTTACTCCCGTTCTTGCCGTCCCGGGTGTGGTAGTAGTTGGTGAGACTCACGTCGCTGCTCATAAACCACCCACCTACCTGGGCTTCCCAATCAGAATTTCTCCACTTCTGGGACCATGCAGCCGCTTCAAGCTCGACCATTGTCGTTTCAATACCCACTGCTTTCAGCTGTGCCTGGACAACCTGGGCGATAGCGATTCTGTCTGCCCGGCCGGACCGGTTCAGCCATTGAAAAGAGAACTTTACACCGTTCTTATCACGAACCCCGTCGCCATTGGTGTCAACCCATCCCGCCTGGGTCAAAAGGTCCCGGGCTTTCTGCGGATCGTATCCGGGAGCCTTGATGTTAGGGTTGTGGTACGCGCTTGTCGGCGGTATCGGACTGTTGGCGATCTCCACAGTACCTTCCAGAAGCTGGTCTACAATCGCCTTTCGATCAATGGCATGGTAGAGCGCCCGGCGTACCCGAACGTCTCCAAACAGTTCCGGCCGTCCGCCGGGTTCCGCGATGTTCATGCCGATATAGTAAAAGACGTTTGACGGGATCATCTCGACGTGCAGTCCCGGTGTCTTAAAGTTCTTGACCTGGGTCGCTTCAATTTGACCGATATGATACCTGCCGGACTGCATCGCGTTAAACCGCGCCGTCTGATCCGGGATGAACTGCCATACCATCTCGTCGATCTTGGGATATTCCGCACCACGCCAGTAGTTGGGGTTCTTCACAATACGGATGTACTCACCCGACTTCCACTCTTTGAACATAAACGGACCGGTACCGATAAACTTGGGTCCTCGGTTGTACGGTTCGTACTGAGAAATCTCTTCCCAACTGAGATCCTTGAGAACGTGCTTTGGAAGCATCGCTTCAAAAATTCCCGAGTAGAATGTGTAGAGGTCGTCCCAGGTCATGACGATCGTGTAGTCGTCAATGATCTCGTAATCGATGATCTTGTTGTACTCGCTCTGGTTGTACACCTGAGGCGTGTTGTGCACAAAATCAAGGGTAAAACCGACATCTTCGGCGGTAAACTCCACGCCGTCGTGCCACATCACACCTTCGTGAAGATGCCACGTCATGTCATAGGTTCCGTCGGCATTTGCGACGATACCACCGTTCTCCATGGTGGGTATCTCTTTGGCAAGAACGGGAATAAACTCGTTCTTGTCGTTCGTGATAACCAGACCTTCCGAAACGTTGTGCTGCAAGTCGGCCAACATCTGACTTGTGAACGGGTTCAATACGTCTATTTCACGGTCGTAGGCAACGTACAGTATCTTTTTACCGTCTTCTGCTTCGGTCTTCGCCTTTGGCGACGCCTCGCTCTGACCTCCGGCAAAAACGCCGCCTACCACACACAACGTCAGCAGCACCATGGCCACCATCCCCAACTGTTTTCTCATCATCCGCGTCCTCCTAAAATTTGCATCCTTCTTCTACGATGACTATATCCTATACCATGTATTTCGTAATAAGTATAGGGTTTGTCAAAATTGCAGTCGATTTTTCCCCCTCCAATTGACAATCAGCCGGGAAAACCGGAACATCGGCGAGGGGTTTTTGTTCCATGGCCAAAACAGTTCTGTATGTCGACGACGAGCCGGCGGTCCTTCGCGCCATGGCGAGAGACCTCCTTCCCTGGTTAGAACAGAAAAATCTCACCCTGAAGACGGCCGACTCCGCGTCGGCCTGTCTGGATTTCCTGAAACACACCGATGACGACGTTGTCCTGGTGATGTCGGACCTGCGGATGCCCGGTATGAAAGGCAGCGAACTTCTGGAACGGCTCGCCGGACTGTACCCCGACATCGGTCTGGTCCTGGTCACAGCCTATTCCGATATGGACGATATCACCCGGGCGGTCGCCGCAAACATCGGCGGGCTCGTCATCAAACCGTGGAATGTAGAACGTCTCACCTCCGAGCTTGACCGGATCGTCGACCGGTTAATACGTCGGCGAAATACCGATCGCAAGCACCATGAAATCCTCTCGCAGCTTGAAATCGCAGGAGATTTTCAGGACCGTTACTTTGAAACAACCATACCCGCCGCCTCCAACTACACCGTAGAGGCGTCCAGCCGTCCGGCGCCAGGTCTTTACGTCACCGGTGATTTTTACGAAATCGTACCGATAGGGAAAGACCGCCTCCTGGTCCTTCTGGGCGACGTCAGCGGCCACGGGATAAAACCGGCCCTCATCGCCACCATGATCAAGGGCATCATCTATGATTACCAGAATAAGATGGTAGACCGAGGGGCTGGGACCGAGGCGCCGGACGCTCCCCCAGCCGAACTCCGGGTGGACCGTTTCATGGGCCACCTCAACACCGCTTTCTTTGACCGCCTTCCCGGTATCGATGAAGTGCTCGTTTCATTCTCCGCCGCCCTTGTAGACACAGCGGCGGCCACAGTCACGTACAGCGGCGGCGGCAACCCCCCACTGCACCTCCTCCGCAACCGACAGGTGCAGCGCCTCACCACACACCACCCCGCCCTTGGCTTCTCCCGGGACATCACCTACGAATCCACCCAAGTCCCCCTGCAGGAAAACGACCGGTTAGTCCTCTTTACCGACGGCGTCTACGACCGGGGAGCCGAACGAACCGTCCCGGAAAGCGTCATTTCCTCACTCTTCATCCAGGCCGACGACACGACACCGTTTATCCCCCAGGTGGAGCGGTTACTCGACGCAGTGGACCTCATGGAAACCACCCAGGATTCCTCCGCCGGGACCACCGGCGTTCCCTCAAGTCCCCGGAGGGACGACCTGACCATCATCTCCGTAAAGATAAAAGACCTCCATGACCGGAATTAACGGAGTTGAAGGAATCGGTTACCGCGCCTACGTCATCATAGCCCCGATTGCACTGGTCGTACTCCTCGTTTCAATCTGGACCGTTTGGCCCTACCGCCGGCGACAAGTCGCCGTCTCGCTGATCTGGTATCTCGCCCTGGTCGGCGGATTTCTGACCGCCAACCTCCTGGAACTGATCAGCCCCAGCCCCTTCGCCACGGTCGCCTGGGCAAAGACGGGCCAGACCTTTCTCCTCGCCTCCGGCCTGGCCTGGTTTGCGCTTTCACTCGTATACGCCGGATTTGAAACCTTCGACAGATGGAAACACTTCAAGTGGATATCCCTTCCGGCCTTTGTCATGACCGCCCTCGTCTGGACAACCGACCTCCACCACCTCTTCTGGCGCTCCACCGGCGTCGCCCGGATAGCCGGCTTCACCGTGGTCCGCCCCACCTACGGACCCGCGTTCTGGATAGCCGGGTTCTACCTGTACGTTCTGTTAGGTGTCGGTGTTACCCTCTTTCTGCTTACCGGCGCCCGATCGCGACGTCTCGTCCGGCAACAGTCAAACATCATCTCCCTGGCAGCCCTCATACCAATCGCAGTCAATCTGATCCACGTCTTCCGCGTATTCCCGTCGCTCCAAAAAGACTACACGCCCGTGGCATTTGCCCTGTCCGGCTTCTTCTTCTACCTCGCCGTCCACCGTTACAACATGCTTCGTGTCGGTCCGGTCCAACACCAGACCGTTCTGGAAGACGTTCCCTCCGCCGTTCTCACAGTGGACTCCGACGGAACCGTTCTGGACCTGAACGACCAGGCCCAGGACCTTCTCCACCTCGACTCCGCAGTCATCGGCAGACAGATACCGGACATCCCAACCCTCGCATCTCTCCTCCAGGGCGTCCCCCTCCACCTCCGTAACAACTTCGAAGCCTCCTGGCCCTCCGGCACACCCTCCGGCACACCCTCCGGCACACCCGCCAGCACACCCACAGCGGCCCGGCCCCCGGAACGGGACCGCCACTTCGACATCTGGATCAAACCGCTCCACCACATGAGCGGCCGACCCTCCGGCGCCATTATCACCATTACCGATGTAACCCCCTGGGTCACCCTCCTGGAAGACCGAAACAGAGCCTACACCGACCTGGAAGCCGAACAAAACCGACTTATCCACCTGCAGATGCAGCTGCGCCGGCAGGAACGGCTGGCAACCATCGGCCAACTCGCCGCCGGCATGGCCCACGAAATCAGCAACCCCCTCACCTACATACGCAGCGGATTCCGCGAACTGGAACGCACTACCCGGCAGCACCTCCAGGAACAGCACCTCGAAACACAACACTCCCGACAAGTCCTGGCGGACATCAACGACGGCCTGGACCGCATCGAAGGCGTCGTACGGACCCTCCTGGAATACGCCCGCGGTGCCGCCCCCACAAAAACCCGACAGGAAACAGACTTCTCCCTCCTCGTACACAACACCATCGCCCTGGTCAGACCGGGCCTCCGGGACATCACAATCGACGTGACCAACACCACCCCCATCCTCGTCCGCTGCTCCGGCGACGAAATCAGCCAGGTCCTCCTCAACCTCCTTCTCAACGCAGTCCAG
>JBAYPC010000159.1:0-6598 GCA_041677905.1 Alkalispirochaeta sp.
CGGAGATCGTCGACCTGGAAGCACGGCTGTCGACGTCAGTCGTCCGGGACAGCGACGGCAAGATCGTGTACAACCGGCACGGGGCGCCCGAAATAGCCCCGGTACTTGCAATCCAGGCACGGTTCGGGTTCTAGTCCCCCTATGGACCAGCCCCGTTCAACCAACCAGCCCCGCTCAACCAACCAACCCCAGTCAACCAACCAGCCCAGCTCGACCAACCGACCCTCGTCAACCAACCAGCCCCGCTCAACCAACCAGCGGGTGCAGATCCTCGCACCCGATGTTGCCCGCCGTATCGCCGCCGGAGAGGTCATTGAGCGTCCCGCCTCAGTCGTGCGCGAACTCATTGACAACAGCCTCGACGCCGGCGCCGACACCATCGACATCTCCTGGACCGCCGGCGGCACCGAACTCCTCCGCGTCCGGGACAACGGTATCGGCCTGAGCAGCGATGACCTTGCAATGTGCTGGCAGCCCCACGCCACAAGCAAGATACAAACCATGGAAGACCTGGAGCACACAAAAAGCCTGGGCTTCCGGGGTGAAGCCCTGTCCAGCATCGCCGCCGTCAGCACCCTGACCATTACCACCGCCCAGGAAAATGCCCATCGGGGACACCAACTCACCGTCGACCGCGCCGCCACCAGGAACATCCAACCGGCCCCCCCCACAAAAGGCACCACCGTGGAAGTCCGCCGACTCTTTGCCAACCTGCCCGCCCGCCGCCGGTTTCTCTCCCGGCCCCAGGCCGAAACCACCGCCATTCGCAACACCATCCTGGACAAAGCCCTCCCCTTCCCCCAGGTCCGTTTCACCTGGCAGTCCGATAAAGGCCGGCAGAACGTCCTGACGCCCCGGGACCGCATCGGCCGCACCGCCGACGTCTACGGCACCGTGGCACCCGAGCAATCCCTGGAAGAGATATCCGGCTCCGGCGAGGGCTTCCATATCACCATCGTCGCCGCCCGCCCCGAAATCGTCCGTCGGGACCGCCGGTACATCCGCGTTTTCGTGAATAACCGCCGCGTGTCCGATTACAGCCTCATCCAGGCGGTAGAGTACGCCTATCAGGACGTCCAGCACGGCGGCCTCTACCCCGTGGCGGCCGTCTTTGTGGACATCGACCCGGAACTGGTCGACTTCAACATCCATCCCGCAAAAAAAGAAGTGCGCATCCGCCCGGCCGCCGAAGTGCACCACCGAACCGTAGAAATCCTGCGTTCCTTCCTCCGGGCCTACACCATCCGCACCGTCCAGTACGACCGCGAATTCGGCGACACATCCTTCCGTTCCTCAGCCCCACGCTCAGCAGCCCCGCGCTCCCGGGACCCACACTCAGCTGTCCCACACTCCCCAGTCCCACACTCAGCTCCCCCACGGTCCCCGGCAACCCACCAGCCAACGATAAAACCCTACGCCGTCTCCGAACGCCCCTCATTTGCCCCGGACATCCGCGCCGTCCCCGACCCGACACCGGATACCGACATGCGCCACGCCCGGGCCGCCGCCACCTCCCCGACCCTCACCGTCCACGGCACCCTCTTTGAGACCTACATCATCGCCGAATGGGAAGACCGCGCCTTTCTAATCGACCAGCACGCCGCCCACGAACGGATCATCTACAACCGCCTCCGGGACAACAGATTGTCCCAGACCCTCCTCGTACCAGAAGAGTTCACCGTCACCGACGACCAGCACACCCACCTCACAACCCACGCCGCCGAATACCAGAACATCGGCATCACCCTCACCCACCAAAAAGACCGCACCTGGCACATCACAACCGTACCACCCGAGTACCGCGACAACGCCGAGACATTAATAGAGATGATCCTGGAATTAGAAGGACTCAACGAACAGTACGACCGCAACATCCTCGCCGCCCTCGCCTGCAAAGCCGCCGTCAAAGGAGGCGACTTCATGGACACCCTGACAGCCCTCGAACTGACCCGAAAAACACTACAACTCGACCCACCCCGCTGCCCCCACGGACGCCCCCTGTGGATAGAACTGACCCGCCACCGCCTGGACACCCTCATCGGCAGAACATGACCAACCGACCCCGCACACACCAACCTCGGATTCTTCCAGACCCCTCAGATTTTTAAGAATTTTTAGATTGAACGCCCAGCGTTGAGACCGGCCCGCCCCCAACACCGTTCAGCCCTACCAGGTACTGCCGGCAGCCCGACGCGCCTCAATCATGTGCACCAGCAGAAGCTCCTCCAGCGTCCGGATCGGCCCCGGCTGCCCCGAAACCTTCCTGCCGTCGGCCCGCTTCGTGCGGTCCTGGTAAAACCGGTACATCTCCCGGGGGTCCACCTTCGTCACATCGTCCGCCGTAAAGTCCACCCCCGGAATCTTCCCCATGTCCTGCCGGTCGATCACCGAGATATTCCGCCGCCGCATGTCATCCCGGACCCGGCACAGATCCTCAAAAGCCAGCCCGAAGATAAACTCTTCCAGCGCCTCCTGCACCTCTTCTCGGTCACCGTGCCGGTCCAGAAAGTCATACCACCGGTCCGGCAGCAGACTCGACAGCCGGATCAGCTCCATCGTGCCCAGCATCGTCCCAAACACCGGAACCAGCCGCCGCCGGACCGACCACAGCGCCGTCAACGTCGGCGCGTATTCCGTCACATTTTCGTCAAACCGGTGCTCCCACAGGTGCATCAGGTCCATCGCCGCATGACGACGGATATCCAAACCGTAGTCGGTCCGCTCAATAATGACCTGGTACACATCCTCCAGAAGCAGCGAGAAAATGACCGCCTCCCAGTGCGTCTGCAGATCATCCCGGAATTCTTCCAGCCCTTCATTGTACTCACAGAGCTTTCGCAGATACCCAAAGAGGTTGAACTTGGCAATCATGAAACTCCGGCCGATACTCACCTTCGTCGGCAACAGCACAGAGTGATCAATACCCCCGTGAAAAAGCGTCTCCATCAGCGTCCGTGTGGACTGCCGGTCGGCACCGCTCCCCCGGGGGTCTAAAATAGAAGGATAGCCCTGAAACACCTCGGAAAGACGCCGGATGTTCAGTTCCATAGAGGTGAAGATCTCTGCCGCCTCAGCGTCGGGACCTCCGTTAATAGCCTGCCTTATGTGTGAGAGTAGCTGTTCCTCGGCTTCGTTGTACGACTGATTGCGCATTATGGTGTTCAACAGACCTGACCCTCAGGCGGAAAGTCCCCCCAGGAGCCACGTATTCCACCTCCGCACCCTCCCGTTCGCCGATCAGAGCCAGCCCCAACGGTGAAAGGATGGAGATGTTCTCCTTATTTTCGACCGTCTGGGCCGGAAATACAAGCTTAGCATAACGTATTTCTTCAGCCTGTCCTACCGTGTACCCCACCCGGGAACGCATCGTAATCACATCCCCCGGAAAATCCTCAGGATCAAGGACAACTGCAGAATCCAGCTCCCTGACAAACCGCAAAAACTGCGGAATCGGGGCCTTGTGAAACCTCTTCGACGACGATACAATTTTTTGAAGCGTATCGTAGTCGGCTCGTGTCAGGAGTATACGTGTTGCTGTCATGATCTTTCCTCCCGGATGGGGTACCTTCAAAAATTAGCGATTCTTGAAGTTACCAAGGTCGAAATATCATAAACGCACCCAGGCAACCCCACAATACAGAAAAAACATGTACTATTACTACATAGTTTTTACACGCTACCCCGACACCCTCAGCCCAGAGACCTCAGGTAGGTCGTCAAATTGACAGCTTTTCCCTGCAACCCCAGCTTCTTCCGGATCGTATTGCGATGCCGCTCCACAGTCGCCGTCGCAACATGGAGAAATTTTGCAATTTCCTTCGTGGACATACCACCACGAACCAGACCGGCAATCTCAGCCTCCCGGGGCGACAAAACCGCCAGAGCCGACATGACCACCCCGGGGTCCACCTCAAAGATCCCCTTCAGCACCTTCTTCAGCTCCCCCAGACAGACCATTTCATTCTCCCCCAGGGCGGAACTGCCCTGCAGCTCCAGCACCAGAGGCATCACCATCGTGTCTACGTAGGCCGAAACACTCTGAACAAGCCCGACTTTCTCCCGCTCAATCTCCCGCAGGACCTCCTGCAGAGTGATCTGCTTCCGTTCCAGAGCCTCCGCCGACGCCCGCAGCTCTTCGGTCATCTCCAACCGCTGCAGTACATTGACCAGCAGCGTAGCCGCCGAATCAATCAGGTACTTCTCCCGCCCCTCGATTACCATCGTCGGCACCCGCACACCACCGTTTTGACCGGCACACTGAACGTACGTAACCACCACCTCCACGTGCCGGTTCTCGCCGTAGGTGTAATCCACACCGTACGTATCCCGTACCACCCCTTCCCGACCGACACCCACAGCAACGGACAGTTCGTTCCCAGTGACAACAACAGACGTACAATCGGGATACTGCATCGCCTTCCGAAGAATTTCAGCAGCCCTCCCAAAGACACCACGGATATTCTCCTCCGGCCGGGAACACAGCACAGCCAACCGGTACAGCCCGTCCAGCTCCTTTTCCCGTTCCCGCCGGGAGTACTCCAATCGGGATAGCTCTTTTCCCATCCAACACCCCCGCCGGTATTGTACCGTACCGACCGAATATTGACACCGGAATGTAGACCGTGCTACCTTCGTGGCTCACACACGGGCTGTAGCGCAGGGGTTTAGCGTACTTGTCTGGGGGACAAGGGGTCGGCGGTTCAAATCCGCCCAGCCCGAGAAAAGCGGTGTTCGGCCTCTCGCCGATCACCGCTTTTTTTAGTTATGACAGGTTTAAACCGCCTTTGCGGCGCGAATACCTGAAGCGTCAACCGGCAGGATACTAATGGAGCACGATAAAAATCCTATGACTGACCGCGTTCGCCTTGTTATTTTGGCGGTTGTTCTGTGCCTGGCCCCGATTTTGTCCCAGCGGGTTGGGGCTGAACCACTCTTCCAGCGGGAAAACCCCATCGTCTGGGAACTGCGCCGGCTCTATCAGCACGCCGGTTACACCGCACCCATCGACAGCTACCCCGTTTCGCGCGGGAATTTGTTATTTCACGCCAATCGCCTGTTGGAACGCACGAACAACCCGGATATAGCCGCCCGGACAACCACCCTCATTGAGGAATTGCAACTGCCGAAAGACAGACTCCGCCTCTCGGCGGATATACAGGTTCACGGCAAGGTTGATTCCCGCAGCCCCGCCGACAATCTGCCTGGTGACTATGCCCGAACGTATTACGCCAATCCGCCATGGCTCACTACTCACGTCTACCTCGAGATGCCCGATACCTTTGCCATTTCTGTTCGGGACGAACGGCAGCGACGTTTCCGTGACATCGACCATATCAACGCTCCCATCTCCACTGAAAACAACTCCATTCGCGAGGGCTTTGTATCGACCCACCTGGGCCCGGTGGACATCACCTTTGGAAGGCAGAATATAGAGATCGGGCCATCGCCGTTCAGCAGCTTCGGAGTATCACCGGACGTACCGTTTCTCGACGCCCTGAAGGTCGACGGCCAAATGGGACCGCTGTCGATGACCTATTTCGCATCCACACTGGAAAACCGCCAAAGCTACGGGGACCCGCCGATAACGAATGAAAATACCGATTTCTACAACTACGATCGCAACACGATTCTTTTCAACCTGCACTACTTTTCTTACAGCTTTGGGCGGTGGCGCGTGGGAATCGGGTCTCACATAATTATCGCCCGCGAAATGAACGAGTTCCATATGGCCGACTTTTTCCCGGCGGCCAACTGGCATAACCAGAACCTCGTTCCCAATAACCACGCCCTGTTCTCCGACGTCTCGTGGATACTACGCCCCGGACTCGAGCTCTACGGTATCATGGGACTCGACGATATAAACGGCAATACAATAGGGATCAACGACGATGAAGACATACCCACCATATACGCTTTTTCGCTCGGTGCCGCCGGCAGCAGGCGAAGTTCTTTCGGTGTCATCGATACGGCCGTAGAGATCGGTACAACCCACTATTTGTGGGGTAATTTCGATGAGGGCGACGAACTCGCCCGGGCCAACTACCGTATGGACCTGTCCGGCACCAACGGCAGCATGCCGTTGACCGGGCGCTACGGTCCCGGTGTTCTCTGGCTCAACGCCGCTGTCGGAGTACAGGCAACCAGACATCTCGCCGTAGACTGGCAACTCGAGGTGGTCAGCCGGAACACCCTCGCAGATTTTCAGACAGAATACAAAAAGAACGACGATATAGCCTCTGCGGCACGGCATACCACCGTATACAACTCTCTCCGGATCGCGATTATACCGCGACCGTGGGTAACCGTCGCCTTCACCCCTGCGTTTCGGGCCGGCGATGACGGATTTGAGCCGTCCATATCAGCCGAGCTTGTCATGCAGCTGCACCGGCAGCGTTTCGCTGAATAGTCTTTTCACGAAGCAACGGTTCCCGGAACCCATCTCCGTTATAGCAAAGAGCGGGACGTCCGTTTCAGTAGTCCACCGTTAGACGGCCCAAGAGCCACTCTGCGGTACCCACCGGGATGAGCTGATTTTTCGGATCCAGTAATACCATGGGCTATTCAGCAGGCCGCGAATTTATTTTGAATTAACTCTTTC
>JBAYPC010000160.1:0-6575 GCA_041677905.1 Alkalispirochaeta sp.
GCAGCAGCCCCAGAGGGCGGTCAGGTGGTACTTCCGAACTCGTATGGCCGATCGTGTCCGCAGTTCATTTGGTCGGTACGAGCCGGTGGATGCTTTTCTCAAGGACCACCCGACGACCTTTGTAGACTCCGCCGATGCGATCAACAGTCTGCTATTTCAAACGACAGGTATGGTCGGGGGCGATCCGTTCTGTCTGGTACCGCTTTCGGATTGACCGACCGGCGAACACGGTTCCGCGATAATTTCAGTACCCCCAGACCCAAAAGGTTTTCCAGGCCTTCTTCCAGTTCGTCCTCCCGCCAGTCGGTGAACATACCATAACCGGGAATCCCCCGGTGACCCGCTAGTGCAGTCGTTACCGACAATCGGCCCTGCCACACGGCGATCCACTCCCGGCGTGTCAGGTGTTGCCGCGTTTCGGCCACACACGACAACGCCAGTTCCACCGCGGGCGAGCAACTTTCATCGTCAGGGAAGACGCACCGGTCACATCCGGTACACGTGTCGGTCCGGTATCCCAGGTGGTGTAACAGGGTGGTCCGCCGGCACTGCCGGGAAAAAAAGGCCCGTTCTACCGGGCCCGCCGTACCCGTCTGGAGCCGTTCCTGAAAGACCGAAATGTCGGTTGGGTCGGTAAGGGTGATGGAATAGGCGGGGGCACGGTCCCGCCCACCCCGGCCGCTTTCCTGGAGAAAGGCCTCGACGGTGGCCGGAATGTAGGTATGGACGACGGCGCGGATGTTCTTTTTATCTACCCCCATCCCGTAGGCGCACGTCGCTGCAAGTACGCCCCGGTCGTCCCGGAAAAAGGACTCCTCCACCCGTTTTTTCTCCTCCCGGGAGAGTCCTGCGTGGTAGTAATAGCAGTGGTCACGATCTACGACTGCAGCGGCTAGGGAGGCGTAAAATTGCGTCTCCCAGCGGGTTCGGCAGAAGAATATTGCCGGAAGCGGCAGCGTTTCTCCGGGTCGAAAAACCGGCAGGAAGCCGGTGTCGTCATCAACGGACTCGGGTACGCGCTTTGGCTCGTGCTCGTGCTCGTGCTCGTGTCCGGCCGGGTCGTTCCAGTTGTACTGTGAACCGGTCAGGAGTGACACGACGGCGTGGCGTTTGCTGAAACAGGGAACGACCGAATAGGTGATGTTTTCACGGTCGGCGTTCCCCCGGATTAGGTGAGCTCCGCCGTCGGGAAAAAGGACTTCCCGGATACGCCGAATGACGTGGTCCGATGCCGTCGCCGTAAAGGCGGTCACCAGGGGAACACCAATGGCAGCGATGGACTCGCCCGTTGTAAGGTAGGCTTCACGGAAGGTATCGCCCCATTCACTGATGCAATGGGCTTCATCGATTACCGCGTGGGCCGGCGCGGCTCTTTTCAAAAGAGATCGAACGGCTGGGCCTACCAGTGTTTCCGGGTTTGTCAGGATGAAATCAACGCCTTCTAAGAGTTCACGCGCGACGGATGCCCGTTCGTTTCCGTCCTGCCCGCCTTTTAGCTGTACGACACTGAATCCGGCTTCGGTGATGCGCCGTTCCTGGTCGTTCATAAGACTCAAGAGTGGGTATATAACCAGGGTGGGTCCCGGCAACACGGTCGCCGGAAGTTGAAAGCAGAGACTTTTCCCGGCACCAGTCGGAAGAATGACGATCTGTCGGCCCCAGGAAGTGGTGTCGGTGTGGTTTTTATCCACCGACGGTTCCGGTGAATCCGCAGCTGAGAGAATATTGGCGATTACCAGACGCTGGTACGGATAGAGGTAATCAATACCGAAACGTTCCTGTGCCGCCGAAAGAACCGGGTCGTCCACACCTCTCCTACGGGGTAAATGAACACGGTGCTTGGCGGGGGCAAGACTTTTTTAACCGGGGCGCCGGTCAGTTTGCCTTTTCGATACTCGGTTATCCGATAAGTTTGCTGAAGGTGGCGGCAAAGCGGTCGGCAACGATGTTGATTTTGGTTTTTGACGCCGGTTCCGACGGAATGACACCCCTCCAGAGGGGCGGTTTTCCGCCACCTTTGGCGCCAAACGGTTTCAGAAGCTTCGTTCGTAGCGTATCAGCGGGAAAATCGTGTGTATCTCCGATTACAATCGCCCAATGGACCGTATCACCCGTCGGGTTTACAACAATCAGCCGGGTGTCGGGATTCTCCGAGGCGATCTCAGGCAGAGCCTTAAAGATATCCGGATCTTCGTTGTCCAGCACCAACGCGTAAGGGGAGTCTGTCGCGCCGTTCTGGAGTGTTTCCAGTCGGTGGGCCTCCAGAATGAATCGGGCCAGCCGTTCGGCCCGCAGACGGGCCGTTCGTTTCAGCTCCTGCATCTCCTGCTGTTCCTGGTCAATCCGGTCGGGGAGATCTGAGGGGTGGGCTGAGAACAGCTCTGCCGCCTGCAGGAGAGTGTCATGTTTGTCCCGGTAATCGGTAAGCGCCCGCCCGCCGATCTTGAAGTGGAGCCGCTGATGCCCCCGAATCCGTTCCATCCCGGTCAGGAGTATCAGATTGAGCATACCCGTTCGGGGCAGATGTACGCCGCCGCAGGCGACCAGGTCGACAGGATGGGAAACCTCACCGATACATACCAACCGAATAGAACCGGTCCGCTTTGTAGGTCGGCGCAGGGAGTAACGGGGCAGTTCGGTGTGGTCGATCCAGAAACCGATGACCGGCAGATCTTCTCTGATCAGTTCATTGGCCCGGTTTGTCACAGCCTCAAGCTCCTTGGCGGTCAGTGTATCCGTGTCGACTTCAATGCTGGTGACATCACTTCCCTGGGCAACACTGACTGTTGCTGCTCCGGCAATCTCCCAGAGAGCCGAGGACAGGACGTGCTGCCCCGTGTGCTGCTGCATGTACTCAAAACGGTGGTTCCAGTCTATTTCGCCCTTTATTTCGCGCGGGCTTTCCTGGCTTCCTGGATTTTCCGGCAATGGGCGATCCAGGGTGTGAACAATCGTCCCGTCGACCCGTTTCTGAACATCTATAACGGGTATACCCCCAAGGAGGCCGTGGTCCGCCGGCTGTCCCCCACCTTCGGGGTAAAAGAGGGTGCGGTCAAGGACAACTTCGTTCGGTTTTTGATCGACAGAACTCTGAACGGTAGGAACGATACGGGCGGTAAACTCTGTTGCAAGCGGATCGGTGTAGTAGAGGCGCTCAGTCATGGGTGTATCGTACCGAAAGAGGGTGAGGCTGTGAACATCCCGTAGTAAAAATACCGCAACGAAAATTGGCGCGCAGTTCACACAATAAGGAGCAACCCGGCAACTCGGCTGGTAGTGCTTTTCCGGTCTATCTGTTAGTTTTTCAGTGCGCAGCGGTAACGCTGAAGGAGAGAGCATTGACCCAACGAAGGGAGCGATTTACATACCTGCAGAAGCAGGTTACCCAGCGAATCATCTTTCTGGATGGTGCCATGGGGACGAATATCCAGAGGTACCGTCTTGCAGAAGGTGACTACCGCGGTACCCGCCTGGCCGATCATCCAACGTCACTGAAAGGGAACAACGATATTCTCTCGATAACAAACCCTGAGATTATCGGCGATATCCACCGGGGATTTCTGGACGTCGGTGCGGATATAATTGAGACTAATACCTTTAACGCCACATCGGTTTCACAGTCCGATTACGGGCTGGACGATCCCTCTTTTGTCCGGGAACTGAACCGATCCTCGGCAATCCTTGCCCGCGCCGTTGCCGACGAGTACACCGGGCAGAATCCGGATAAGCCGCGGTTTGTGGCAGGTATTCTTGGACCGACCAGTAAGACCCTTTCACTGTCTCCCGATGTAAACGACCCGGGTTACCGGGCAATCAGTTTTGACGATCTTGCCGCCGATTACGCCAACTCCCTGGAAGGGCTTTTAGAGGGCGGCGCCGATTTTCTCATGATAGAGACGATCTTTGACACGTTGAACGCCAAGGCCGCCATATATGCCGCCCGGCGGTTTGCCCGCCGCACGGGGGAGGTGGTACCCCTCATGATATCGGGCACCATCACAGACCAGAGTGGCCGCACCCTTTCCGGCCAGACCACCGAGGCTTTCTACTATTCAGTACGCCATTCCGAGGCATTTTCCATCGGGCTGAACTGTGCTCTGGGAGCGGAGCAGCTGCGGCGGTACGTGAAGGACCTTGGGCGGGTCTCACAGTACCCGGTGAGCGTTCATCCCAATGCAGGGCTTCCCAACGAGTTTGGTGAATACGACGAGACTCCCGAACATATGGCTGAAGTAATGGGCGCTATGGCCGCAGACGGGCTGGTGAACATCGTCGGCGGTTGCTGTGGCACCACCCAAGAGCATATCCGTCGGATCGTTGAGGCGTGTCGCGGTTACGCCCCCCGGCAAATTCCTGAAGACCCTCTGACGCTGCGTCTGTCCGGTCTGGAACCCCTTGAAGTCGCGGGCCATACCGGTTTTGTCAATGTGGGTGAGAGGACAAACGTAACAGGCAGCCGCAAGTTCGCCAGATTGATCCGGGACGGCAACCATGAGGAGGCTCTTGAAATAGCACTGAACCAGGTGGAAAACGGCGCCCAGATCATCGACATAAACATGGACGAGGCGATGCTGGACAGCGCTGCGGAAATGGAGCGTTTTCTGAAACTGCTGGCAACGGAACCGAATATCAGTCGGGTACCGATCATGCTGGACTCAAGTAGATTTTCGGTCATTGAAGCGGGGCTCAAATGGGTCCAGGGAAAATCTGTCGTCAACTCTATCTCGCTGAAAGAAGGGGAGGAAGAGTTTCTGAAACACGCCCGCATCATCAGGGATTACGGTGCCGCCGCCATTGTCATGGCCTTTGACGAAGAGGGGCAGGCCGATACTTTTGAACGAAAAATCAACATCTGCCGGCGCAGTTACGATCTGCTGACGACGCTGGCCGGCTTTCCCGGTGAAGACATCATCTTCGATCCCAACGTATTTACTATCGGCACCGGGATTGACGAGCACCGGAACTACGCCGTCGATTTTATCAACGCAACTCGCTGGATCCGGGAAAATCTGCCCCTGGCCAAGGTTTCCGGCGGGGTGAGCAACGTGAGTTTCTCCTTTCGCGGCATGGATCAGGTTCGAGAGGCGATTCACTCGGTGTTTCTCTACCACGCTCTGCAGGCGGGGATGAGTATGGGTATTGTCAACGCCGGGCAGCTGACGGTGTACGACGAAATCCCCGACGAACTTCGGGAAGTCGTTGAAGACCTGGTGCTTAACCGGACCGGCGACGCGACGGAAAAACTTCTGGAAATTGCGGAACGCTACGCAGGTCGTTCGTCCGCCCGGGAGGAGGACCTGTCCTGGCGGGAGGAGCCGGTGGAAAAACGGTTGTCCCACGCTCTGGTCAAGGGAATTACCGCATATATCGAGACAGACGTGGAGGAGGCGCGGCAGAAGCTGCCTCGGGCGCTTCATGTCATTGAAGGGCCCCTTATGGACGGGATGAACGTTGTGGGCGAGTTATTTGGTTCAGGTAAGATGTTTCTGCCGCAAGTGGTGAAAAGTGCGCGGGTCATGAAACAGGCTGTTGCCTACCTGGAGCCCTTCATCGAGGAGGAGAAAGGCACCGACGAAAAAGGTTCGGGCAAGGGGAGAATTCTCCTGGCAACGGTCAAGGGGGATGTCCACGACATCGGCAAGAACATCGTCGGCGTTGTCCTGGCGAGCAACAACTTTGAAATAATCGACATGGGTGTGATGGTCTCGACCGAGGATATTCTTCAGAAAGCGCGGGAAGAACGGGTCGATATCATCGGACTGTCCGGTCTTATCACCCCCAGTCTGGACGAAATGGTGAATGCCGCCGGAGAGATGGAGCGGCAGGGGTTTACCATACCGCTTCTCATCGGCGGCGCAACGACCAGCAAGGTTCACACCGCAGTAAAGGTTGCGCCCCGGTACAGCCGGCCGGTTGTTCACGTGAAAGACGCTTCCCTGGCCGTCGGGATCACCAACAGGCTTCTAAATACCACGGCGCGGGACGATTTTGCCGCCGAAATTGCCGCAGATCACGAAAAGACGCGACTGAAACGCGCAGAGAGTACGAAGGCCCGAGAGTACCTCACGATTCACCAGGCCCGGGAGGCTCGTTTTGTACCCGATTTTTCAGCCGAACCGCCGGTGCCGGCTATGCTTGGGGTAAAACACTTCCGAAATTACTCTATTGAACTCTTGCGGAAGTACATCGACTGGAGTTTCTTCTTCATCTCGTGGCAGATGAAGGGGAAGTACCCGATGATCTTTGACGATCCTCAGGTAGGGGAAGAGGCGCGGCGGTTGTATGACGACGCTCAGGAGATGCTGGACGAAATTATTTCGGAGCAGGCGCTGGAAGCGCGGGGCGCTATCTTTCTTTATCCGGCCGCCCGGCGCGATGGCGATTCGATCGAGATGTACACCGATGAGTCTCGCACCACAGTTCTGGCTAGGTGGCACACCTTGCGGCAACAGAAAAAAAAGGAGACCCTGGATTACTACCTCTCCCTGTCGGATTTTATCGCCGACAGGGATTCCGGGATCAACGATTACATCGGTGGATTCTGCACAAATGCCGGTTTTGGTCTGGATGAGTAC
>JBAYPC010000161.1:0-6508 GCA_041677905.1 Alkalispirochaeta sp.
CACGTCCTCAATCGAAACGGTGAACATCTTCGGGAGTACAGAAAGAAACTCGGTATGGTTTTTCAGGCGTACAATCTCTTTCCCCACCTGACGGCGTTGGAGAACATCACCCTGCCCCTTGAAAAGATACACGGCGTCCCGGCAGATCAGGCCCGTGAACGGGCAATGGTCCTGTTACAGCGATTCCAGCTGGAGCCGCACATCGAGAAGAAACCAGCTCAGCTATCGGGGGGACAACAACAGCGTATCGCCCTGAGCCGTGCAATAGCGATCGAGCCTGAATTTCTGATACTGGACGAACCGACCAGTGCGCTGGACCCGCAGTTCACCGCCGAAGTCCTGGAGATGATCGAGGATTTACGTCGCGAAGACACCCATCTTATCCTCGTTACCCACGAAATGGGTTTTGCCCGTCACGTTTCGGATTACGTGCTTTTTATCGACGATGGCCGGATTGTAGAATCAGGCACGCCGCAACACGTTTTTAATGAGACATCGAACGCGAAAGTGCAACATTTCTTCGACCGCGTGTTAAAATACTAGGAGTGAGGGTTGAAAATGTATAACTACAGTGCGCGAATAGACGAGATTTCGGCAATACTTCAGGAAACGTTGGCGGAAAGCAGACGGCGTCAACGTTCTCTCGGTGAAAAGTACGTTCCTCTTGCCGCAGATGGGGAGGGAGCCGACCTGGTTTCCCGATACGAGGAAATCACTGAACGGATAGAGCGCTCCAGCTCCGCCTTGGAACGCATGATCCGTATCGATGAACGTCAAACCGAACTGCGTAATGAAATGCGGACGGTACAAAAAGAACTTGAGCAAGCAGAAAGCGGTCGCGGCCTTGCCGGTGCCTATGAAGCGGTCGGAGCGGCGGCATTTCGTCTCTTCCGGGAACATCCTCTGGTAGATGCCACCTATTCTACAGCTTTTTCCGGCGTCGCTCGGTACCAGGACCAGATGCGCCGCATAGAAACGCGGCTTCAGCAACTGCAGGCCGAGCCTGCCGGCCATTCCGGATCGGTTCTGGACCGTCTCTCTCGAGGCAGTCGACAGGTTATTCTCAGGAACAAACGGGCGGTTCGGAAAAACCAGCTTCCCGGTCTTTTGCAGAAACTGGGCCGTGATCTTGCCGTAACTGATTTTTTTGATTCCATGGACGACAGTGAGCTTACCGCCGCAGCCGAGCCTTTACGGGAGACGGAACGCCAAAAAGGTGAACTCCGGACGAGGATCAACGACCTCAGCGATGAGTCTAAAAAACTGGTAGATGAGTTTAACGCCCTCTCCGGTGGAGCCCGCCTCCAAAAGGCACAAAAGAACAGGGAAGATGAGATTTCCCAGGCTCAGGAAGATCTGAACAACGTTCTCCTGCAACTCGGGGAGGTCGCAGAAAAAGTGCGCCCCAACGAACTGGCAAAGGATATCGCGGCTCTCGATGATGAACGTTCTCGGGCGCGCCACTTTTCCGCTCTTCTGGACCGACTTGAAACGGGTAAAAAAGTACACGAACTGGAGCGCACCATCGCCGCCGATGAAAACAGACGCAATCAGATAGACGAGAAGATCACCTCTCTTCAGGAAGAGAAATACAACCTGGAACAGGAAATCGACCGCAAAGAGCAGGAGAAAGCCGGTCTGATCGCACAACGTGGTGACGAGGCCGAACTCTTCGGCGCCTGACCCGGTGGACCTTCTGTTCGACGCTCAGCGCCTGCCACTGGCGGCGCGACTCCGTCCCCGCACGCTGGATGAGTTTTTTGGACAGGACCAGATCGTCGGGCCCGGCCGTTTGCTTCGCCGGGCGATTCAGGCGGATCAGCTCAGTTCCATCATTCTCTCCGGCCCGCCGGGAACGGGTAAAACGACGCTCGCCCGCATTATTGCCGCCCGAACCCGGAGCCAGTTTCTCACGATGAACGCCGTGCTCAGCGGTATCAAGGACATCAGGACGGCCATCGACCAGGCCCGCGAATACCACCAGCAGACCAACCGGCGATCCATCCTCTTTGTCGATGAAGTACACCGGTGGAACAAGTCCCAACAGGACGCCCTGCTCCCCTGGGTTGAGGACGGGCTGTTCGTCCTCATTGGAGCGACGACGGAAAACCCCTTTTTCGAGGTAAACAAGGCGCTTCTCTCCCGAAGCCGCGTTTTTATTCTGCAGCAGCTCGCCGAAAAAGACCTGGAGCAGGTGCTGGACCTCGCTTTGCGCGACACTGAACGCGGGTACGGCTCCTATAATGTCGTCATAACCGACGACGCCCGCAATCATCTCGTACAAACCGCCGCCGGGGACGCCAGAACTCTGCTGAACGCCCTGGAACTCGCCGTAGAGACCAGCGTCGATTCCTTTCCCCCACCGGCCGGTACCAGGATAGAAATCGACCTGTCCGTTGCGGAGGACAGCATTCAACAGCGGGCTATTCTCTACGACAAAGACGGAGACTACCACTTCGATACGATCAGTGCCTTTATAAAATCAGTGCGCGGTTCCGACCCGGATGCCGCCTTGTACTGGCTGGCACGTATGCTTGAAGCCGGTGAAGACCCGCGTTTTATTTTCCGTCGTCTTCTGATTCAGGCGTCCGAAGATATCGGTCTTGCCGACCCCTCTGCCGTCGGTGTCGTCGTCGCCTGCGCATCGGCATTCGACCGGGTGGGGCTCCCGGAGGGCCGCTTCCACCTGGCACAGGCAACGCTCTACCTGGCCACCACCGAAAAGTCAAACTCCACCCTCGGGCTTTTTGACGCTATCGCATCCGTCCGGTCCGGCGGCGGTGGCGAAGTACCGAACCACCTCCGGGACGCAAATCGTGACGGCCACGATCTGGGTCATGGGTCGGGCTACCTCTACCCTCACGCCTACCAGGACCACTGGGTGGCCCAGCGGTACCTGCCGGAGGACCTGAAAGAGAAAGTCTACTACCAGGGTGGCTCTCTCGGTTGGGAAGGACAACGGGACGCCCTGACCCGGGAACGGCGCCTCTTGCAGCTTTCAGCAGTAACCGAAGAGGAACGGGAGATATGGAGCGTATCACCCTCTTCAACGGCCGATCGCTGGACTCACCGCAGCAGCCTGGACGGCAACTCATCGGGCCAATTGAAAGACATTCTCCTTGCCGGTATCGACCTTGTTCCAACCGACCGGGTGCTCCTTCACGGGGACGCCGTACAGCTATTCGTCTGGTCTGTCATGAAGGCGGTAACTGCCGGACTGACCGCAGTTTGGACCGACGCCGATGCAGCCAACACGATCAGCCACTCTATTGGTAACACCGTAAACGATGTGTACTCCCCTTACGTCTATGACCGCGCCCATCTTCCCGACGACGCCTATCCCGGCCCCTTTGAGGTGATCGTTCACCGGTCCACCCAGTTTGAAGCGCCCGAAAAAGTCCTGACCGAACTCCTCCCCCGGCTGGAACCATCCGGTGTACTTCGGGTAGTTACCCCTCACATCCGTCGAAGTGACGGTCCTGCTTCAGTTCTGACGCTTTCGGATGATCTGACATCCCGCCTGGAAGAAACCCAACGCGCTTCGTTTCCCGACGCAGAAACCGGATGGACCGCAGCAACGCAGGCGTTAAACGACTCTTCGAACGATACCGTAGGGGACAACAAGTTTTCGGCAGAAATTGAAGTCCGGGACACCATAGTAACCCGGCGTCTCGACGGCACAGCCGTTTCCGCATGGCTGGCCAAGGACTCCCCTCTTGGCAGCACCTTGAGCGAACAGTTTTCTCCGGAGGAAATCGAAACAGTTCGCAAAGCGGCGGCGGCCCTTGAGACCGGCGATTATCCCTGGAAGAGAAGCTATCTGGTCATCACAATTCACAGCTCCCGCAACGTTCGGTCTTGACAAATAGCGGATAAAAAGGCATATTGCCCGGCACTTACGGTGGATGTAGTTCAATGGTAGAGCGCCAGATTGTGGTTCTGGTTGTTGCGGGTTCAAGTCCCGTCATCCACCCTGATGCGCGCCCGTAGCTCAGCTGGATAGAGCGTCGGACTTCGAATCCGCAGGCCGCAGGTTCGAATCCTGCCGGGCGTACAGAGACCGTGGGCCGTTAGCTCAGATGGTAGAGCAGCAGACTCTTAATCTGCGGGTCGAAGGTTCGATCCCTTCACGGCTCACTTACCGCGTGAACGGCCTGTTACCGGCCGGACGCACCGGAAACGCTTGACTTAAATGGTGTCCTTTGGATATCATCTGCGAGAGTGGTGAAATTGGTATACACGCCAGATTTAGGATCTGGTGCCGAAAGGCGTAAGGGTTCGAGTCCCTTCTCTCGCATCAGAAGGGACATCAGAACACCACTTCACAGCAGTAGACGTTGTCCGGTATTTGCGAGAGTAGCTCAGTGGTAGAGCTCCACCTTGCCAAGGTGGACGTCGCGGGTTCGAATCCCGTCTCTCGCTCTTCTTATAAAGCGGTTCGGATTTCCGGATCGCTTTTTTTTTGAAATAATCCCGGTGTGGAGTCAATTAAATAAAGGGCATATGCATATGGTACAGGACAGACAAATTGAGAAGCAGGAACAGTCTTCGGTCAAACTGACAATGACCGTGCCGGCCGCGGAAGTTCGGAAAGCTTATGACGAACTGGTAACCAAACATGGGAAAGACGCACAGCTGAAGGGTTTTCGCAAAGGCAAGGTGCCCAAAAACATACTGGAGCGAAAATTTGGCGAGTCATTTAGAGCCGAAACGCTACAGAACGTCATTGAAACGGCTCTCGAAGAGTCCATTACTGAGGTTGAAGAGGCGAGTCGTCCCCTTCCTTACGCACGCCCCACTCTTCTGGACGAGTCCCTTGAACTGGACCCCGATTCCGACCTCACCTTCAGCGTCGCCTACGACGTATTTCCCGAGGTAAAGCTGGGTACCTATAAGGGTCTCGAAATTCAGGAACCTCAGGTAAAGATCACCAAGAAAGACGAAAATCGCGAACTCGACGAAATGCGCGAACAGAATGCCCTGGTCATCGAAAAAGAAGATGGAACCGTCGCTGAAGGCGATATCGTCACCATGAACTTCGAGGAAGTGGACGACAACGACGAACCTGTAGACGGCACCCGTCGGGAAGATTTCACCTTTACCGTCGGCAGCGGTCACAACCTCTACCATCTGGACACCGAAGTTATCGGCATGGCCACGGACGAGACAAAAGTATTTGAAAAAGAATACGCCGACGATTTTGAACACGAAGAACTGGCCGGTACAAAGAAACGCATCAGAGTAGAGGTCACGGGTATCAAGGAACGGGACGTTCCCGAACTGGATGATGAGTTTGCCCAGGACATCAGCGATGATTTTGAAACGCTGGAAGACCTGCGAAAAGACGTGCGAAGCCGTTTAGAGAAAAATGCGGAGAACCGCGTACGGGCAAAGAAAATCGACCAGCTCATGGAACAGGTAGTTGCTGCATCCGAAGTTGAGGTTCCGGTATCCATGACGGAGACGGAGATGGAAAACAGTTGGCGTAATCTTGCCCAACAGTACCAGGTCACCCCGGAACAGCTGGAACAGCTGCTGGCCATGGAGGGTAAGGACAGGCACGCAATTTTTGAAGAATGGCGTCCCTCCGCCGTTGAACGGCTGAAACGGAGTTTGCTGGTCCAGAAGATGATCGAGTCCGAGGAGATCAAAGTCACCGAGGAAGATGCAGAAGAACAAATACGCTCGGAAGCGCAAGAGCGGAAAGCCGACCCGGAACAGATACTGGAGTACTACCGAAAGAACGGCATGATCGACTACGTGCAACAGGAAATCGCGGAGCGTCGTATGTTCGACACCGTCCTGAAATCGTGTACCATTAAGAAAGGTGATAAGGTCGAATATCTGGACCTTATCCGCGGGAATGAGTAATTTTCAAACTATGAACGTACAAAACAACACCTTAGTACCTATAGTTGTAGAACAGACCGGTATTGGCGAGCGGTCGTATGACATCTTCTCGCGTCTTCTAAAAGATCGGATCGTCTTTCTCGATGGGCAGATTCACGATGCCAGCGCCGATCTTGTTGTCGCCCAGATGCTTTTTCTTGAAAGCCAGGACCCGGAAAAGGACATCAACCTCTACATCAACAGTCCCGGCGGGTCCGTCACTGCAGGACTGGCCATCTACGATACGATGCAGTACATAAAACCCGACATCTCGACCATATGTATGGGACAGGCGGCGTCCATGGCGGCCCTCCTTTTGACCGCCGGTGCCCCCGGTAAGCGTCGGGGCCTTCCGTCCTCACGCATTCTGGTACACCAGCCGTGGGGAGGTGTACAGGGACAGGCTACCGACATTGGAATTCAGGCACGGGAAATTGTCCGTCTGAAGAAGATGCTGATTGAGTACTTTGCACATCACACCGGTAAGACCGTAGAAAAAATAGCGACCGACCTGGAACGGGACTATTTCATGTCCGCAACCGAAAGTGTAGAATACGGTATTATCGACGAAGTACTGGTGCGAGGTCCAAATGATAAAACAGAAGAGTGAGAACGGTAA
>JBAYPC010000162.1:0-6492 GCA_041677905.1 Alkalispirochaeta sp.
ACACCTGCGACGTCGTCTTTACCGGCGTCCTGTTGCAGTCTCCCCGGGAAGTTGAAGAAGAAGAAGTTGAAGAGTGCGTCCTCCTCACACCGGAGGAGATTACGCTGGACGACATCGCGTTTCCGTCTCTCCGGGACGCCATGGCCATGTACCTGTCCAGAATTCAGAGGAAGAACAAATGAGTAAAGAAAAATGGAACCGACGATATACCGAACGTGATACCGCCTCACCGGGGGAGCCGAACCCCACCTTTGTCGAGGAGATAGGAGGCCTCCCGCCGGGGCGGGCTCTTGATCTTGCGGCGGGGGACGGGCGGCATACCCTGTACCTGGCGTCCCGAGGCTGGAACGTGACGGCAGTAGATTTTTCCCACGTTGCGGTCCGGCGCGGCCGCCGTTTCGCCGCCGAGGCGGGGCTGACCGAGGTGGAGTGGATAGAAACGGACGTGACCCGGTTTACACCGGAGGTTCAGTCCTATGACCTTGTAGCACTTCTCTTTCTTCACCTCCCCTGGGAGGAGATGCAAGCGGTCATTCTCGCCGCCGCCGGCGCTGTGGCACCGAATGGAGTGTTCTTTCTTCTGGGCCACGACCGACGGAACATCGGTCGGGGAACCGGCGGACCCCAGGATCCTGAGGTACTCTACACCTCCGATGACGTAGTGGCCCTCTTTTCCGATGAGTTCTGGCCCGGTGATACGGGAACTGATGGGCCCTGGACGATCGAGCGGGCGGTCGCGATCGAGCGGCAGCCGGAACACCCAGGTGAGGTGCAGTCAGGGCCCCTGTCGATAGACTGTCTGGTCCGCGCCCGCCGTACGTTACCGGCGCGGTGACAGAAGGGGAACCATCACGATACTGATCAGCATCAGCACCCCCAGGCCGATAAAGCCGCTGCGGACGGTGCCGTTTTCGGTGAGGATGCCCATGAGCCACGGAAACAACCCGTTGGAGATGACGTTTACCACCGGGATAATCACGGCAACACCGAGGTTTCGGGCCTGCGGCGGCCCCAGATCGGCCATGGCGCTGACCGCGGCGGGAAAAAATGCGGCGATAGCCACCGGTTGCAGAAACACCCCGACCAGCATGGGGATTCCGTGAAACGCACCGATGACGACGGTAAGAACACCGGTAATCAGAAAAACCCCCGTCATCAGCCGGGGAACACCGATTTTGTCGATCAGGTAACCCGACAGAAAGAGAACGCCCAGTCCGCTGATCCGCGACACACCGAGCAGGGTGTTGACCGGGTCCACCTCCATGCCCTCTACCCCAACCAGAAAGGTCGGTAGAATGGAGTAGATGCCTAAAGTCGCACTGGCCGCCAGGGAGAAGAACACCAGAATGGCCCAGAACTCCCGTTTGCGGAGAATGGGACGGAGGTTCTGCAGGTGGAGCCGTTCACCGTGAAAGAGGCCCGATATGGCGTACCGGTCGAAGAGAAAACCCGCTGCGACTGCAACGACACCGGAAACACCGGCAACCCAGCGCCAGTCTGCAACCAGAGTACCCAGAGTTACGCACAGCGGGGCCATGACGTAGGCAAAAGTGGGACCCGCCTCGTGGATGGCGACGGCCCGTCCGCGAATGGAATCGTCCACCAGACTGGTAACTGACGCGACCCCGGACGGCGGATACAGCCCCGCTCCGACGCCCACCAGAGTAAAGGCCGCGTACAACCCGGGAAAGGTTCGGCTGAAGGCGACCATCAACAGGCCCACCCCGGCGATAACCGCCGAAAATGCGATGATCCGCCGGTGTAACACCCGTTCGGAAAGGTGGCCCGCCGCGAGCATAGCCACGGCGTAGGCAATCGACAGCGGCAAAAAGAGGCTGGTCGCCTGGGCCGGTCCGACGGAGAGGTCTTCCTGAATGAAGACCAGCATGGGCGACATCAGCAGACGGGCGTACATCGACAAGAAAATCATGGCGGCAAGAAAGGTCACGTGGGGCGCCGCTTCCCCCAGACGTGAAAACCGCTGTTGTTCCATTGTGCTCAGAGGGTACTATTTTTTGGTCAGGTTAAATACCCCGTCCCAGTCCTTCGGAGGTGCTTCCTTCTGAAACTTGGCCGCCCGTTCGACAAAGGTCTTGCTGGGGCCGTCGTCGGGAAACTCCCGGTTCAGCCGGGAGAAGATACCTTCCGCCTCAGTCCACTCCCGGTGTTCAAAGAGGTCCAGTCCCTGGTGAAACTCATCTACCAGCTGCACCGTTTCTTCCGGTGCCAGTTTTGCTTCGTCCACGATTTCAAAGAGGCGGACCGGTTCACTGACACCTACAACCCGGACCCGGTCGAGCTTTCGGGAGAGAAAGGTGTTCTCCGTCAGGTTTTGGGTGAGTTCACTGGTCAGGATCCACGTGCCGTACTGCTTGTTGACCCCTTCCAGACGGGCCGCCAGGTTTACGGCGTGACCCATGATGGTGTAGTCCATACGCGTTGCCGTACCCATGTTGCCTACCACCATTTCGCCGGTGTTGATACCGATCCGTGTCTGCAGTGGGCTGGGAGAGAGGTTTTCCGCAAGGAAGTGTTCGTTCAGGTAGTTCTCGACTTTTTTCATCCGCACCGCAGAGAGACAGGCACGGCTGGGATGGTCCTCCAGAGGGACCGGTGCACCGAAGAAGCTGATGATAGCGTCACCCTCAAACTTGTCGATAGTTCCCCGAAGATCCAGGACGATGTCACACATCTCCGAGAGGTACCGGTTCAACAACTTGACCAGGTCTTGCGGATCCAGAGACTCCGAAATGGTTGAGAACCCCTTTACATCGGTAAACATCGCCGTGAGCACCCGTTTTTCACCGCCCAGCTGCAGCCGGGCGGGATCATCCAGGATTTCATTGATGACATCGGTACTGAGATAGTGGTTAAAGGCGTTGCGGATGAAGTTCTTTTCCCGGGCGACTTCCAGGTACTTGTAGATACTCTGGCCCACCGACGAGAAAAACAGCGTCAGTACCGGCGGCATGATGGGAAGAAAGAGCCGCAACCCCACAAGGGCGGCGGCGGACCCGCCGGTCACCACTGCGGCGCCGGCAAACCCGAGGGCCAGGGTAGTGGTGGCCGTTCGTTTCCGGCTGACGAGAACGAATATCGCCGTAAAGACCATGGCGATAACGATAGAAATCCACCTGGGCAGGTCGTCGATAAACCGTTGGGTGAGAATGGTGTTGACCACCGCCCCGTGGGTACCGGTGTTGGCGTACTCGTTGACAAAGGGGTTTACCCCGATATCGGTGGTACCCGTTCCGGTGTAACCGATGATGATGAAGGAACCGGGAATACCGGCGGCGAGGACGTCCCGCGTTTCCACCAGATCGTTCAGAACGGACCGGGTATTCTCAAAGACCGTCGGTATTTCTCCTTGCAGTTCCGTGAAAAACTGCTTCATGTCTTCAGACAAGTCCGGATCATCTACGGCTGAGGCGATATCGGAGAGGATATCCGCTTCGGCTGTTCCTTCCAGAAATGCTGCCGCTTCGGTAACGAAATACTCCCGCACCGAGGCGAGTTCTTCCAGAGCGTCGCCGTCACCGGTCTCCAGCGCTTCCGCCACCAGCCCTTCTGCGTACCGGTAGGCGTCCATAAAATTCCGGTCACCCTGGTGGTACTGGAGATACCCCGACTCGTCCATCACCCGCAGGTTGAACGCCAGGTCGTCCATAAGGCGCTCGTAGTAGATAAGCTCGTAATAGGAGAGGTGGCGAAAACTGTCGATGTAGTCGCCCTTTGGCCAGTTCAGAAGCATCGTTCCGTCCTCGGCCAGGGGTATCCTGATATTCTGGGGGGCCTCTTCGCCGGGTATCTGGGCTCCATTCAGGACGACCGCGTCCTGCCTGACGTCCACAGACTGGACGCCCAGCCAGTCGACCAGGGGTGCTACCACCAGCTGGCCGAACCACATCCCGTCGTAACGGCGGAAGAGGTCTATTCGCCGGCGTACCCCGTCCTCGTCAATGACGACATTTGGAAACCCGGCGCCGGCAGCGCCTTCCAGAACGGCGTTGATCGCCGGGCGTATACCCATGGGGTCCACCATGAGGGAGTTTTCACCGCTTACCATATCCATGGCCGTTCGTTCGACGGCAAAAGAGCGGCGTTCATCAGAGATGTCTTCCACCGCATCGGGGATCAGGTTGATGGTAAACCACGCGTTGGTGTGAGCGGCGGCGGCTGCGCCAAGAATCAGGTCGTTGTTCCGGACGATGTCCTGGACACGGTCGAGCAGGCGATTTTCGGCGTCATCGGACATGCCGCGCAGGTCCTGGAGAAAATCAAGGGCGTCCTGGGGCGGAATGTGACCGGCGGCGATAGCCTCGATCAACCCCTGTACGTTGCTGTTTATCCGGTTGAATTCCTGGTCAAACGCACCGGGTATCTGGTTTTCCAGGGTCTGTCCGTCAACGGCCAGGGGGCTGGCGTCGACATACTCGATATCGAAAATGACCGGACCGGAAGAAAATTCCTTCAAGGTGATAAGCCCGCCGGCCATGATGTCCCGGGACCAGGGCCAGACCCCCACCCGGTTGATCGCCAGATCGTCCACGTCAAGAAAGAGAATCTCCTCCCGTTGTTGGATCTCAGGCTTCAGACCAAGCCACGTGTCGTAGACACCGTGTTCAGCCCGAACGAATACGCCCGTTATTTCCAGGGCACCAAAAAGGACCAAAAGGACAACCGGTAGAATCCAAACGACAAATCGCTTCATATGCATATCGATTCTATTCTAATGCTTTGCAATTATAAAGTGTGAGAAATATAATGAGGGTAGTCCGAGTTTTCCAGGAGACCGATCTATGAAAAAGGGAATTAGTCGTCGTTTAATCGTTATCGTGCTGATTGTCGGGGTCGGCTCGATCCTTTCGGCTCAGTCCAACGAACGGATTGACGAACTGTTGAATCAAAAAACCGCTCAGGCGGGGCACGTTTCGTATCTGCTGTTGACCGCCTCCGGTGCCGTTTCCGAGGATGCCACACCGCAGCAGGCGCTTGATATGGCTGTCGAGGCCGGCCTGCTCCCCCGGGGAATGGCTCCTACCGACCCGGTGACCTTTGGGCAGTATTCGCACATCATGATGGGGACCTTCGGGATTCCCGGCGGCGTCATGTACCGGATCATTTCAGGGCCCCGGTACGCCGCCCGGGAGGTAGTGTACCAGGGCTGGTCCCGGAAACGGCGCGCCCCCGGTGACGCTATCAGCGGAGACGCGGCGGTGCGTATTCTCAGTGTCTATCTCAACGAACGGGGAGGTGCCCAATGAACCGGCGCAACATCTTTCTTCTTCTTGTAGGAACGTTGCTGCTCCTGCCGGTTGGTGCAGCAACCGGTCTTGACTGGGGCGGCAGCTTCACCACAAACGACTCGTTTCAGTCCGTTGCCGAAAACTCCGACGACGACATTTTTGAAGGGACACAGAAACTGGTTCTCTATCTGACAACCCCTCTGGGTTCCAAATGGGAGTTTGTCGGGCAGGTAGGTGCGTTTCTTGACCAGGAGCCCACCTTTGCCGTCGACGTTGAAAAGCTCTACTTCCAGCGTAACCGGGTGTTTACCCCGGAACAAGACCAGCCCCGGGGTCTGGTAGGTATGACCTCCCGGTTTGGGCGGTTTATGATCACTGAACCGACCGGCCTTGTCATGAGCCATCCTGTAGACGGCGTGGCCGCCGTTCTCAACTACACCAACTTTGAACTCTACGCCGGTGCGGGGTATACCGGTTTCATGAACAAAGAGTTTTCCGGCGTCGCCCTTGGGTTGGCCGACTCACTTGATGCCGATGATAACGACGTCTACCTCGGCCCCGCCCGTCTCCTGGGACTGCTGCGGGTCTCTCTGCCGGATATCATCCTTGGTCAGAACGTTGCCGTGGCGCTGGCCATTCAGGAAGACCTGCGGAATCCGGATGACGTGATTGAGCAGGATCAGGAAGAACTTGATGCGGCGGCCAAAGGTCTGGTCGGGGGGCTGGTGGATACGCAGTACGGTATACTTGCACTGGACGGACCGGCCGGCATTCCGGGGCTTTTCTACAACGCCGCGTACGTCCTGAACACCGGTCGCACCCTCAGTCTGGTGGAAGATGACAACGCCGACAGCGGTGAAAGTTACCAGTACGAGCCGTTCCGGGCAAGTCTGGTCGATGTGGGGGTCCAGTACTACCTCCCCAGCTTCTTCTCCAGTGCCGTGACCGCCGGTGTGACCTTTACCACCGGTGACACCGACTACTCCAGCTTTGTTGAAGGAAACACAAAAGGCGACGCAAACCAGTTTACTGCGGTTACACCCGGGTCAAAAGGGCTGGTTTTTGGCCTGGAACCGGGAAATTCTACGACAACCGAGGTATCTTACTCTATGAAGCCCCTGGAAGGTAGTCCTGTTGCGGTGCTGACCAGTTTGCAGACCGAGCTGACCTACTACGGGTTTTTCCGCAGCGCCGGTAAAGGATTCGTTTCGGCGACCGATGTGGACGAAAAGAGCAGCGGATCCTA
>JBAYPC010000163.1:0-6488 GCA_041677905.1 Alkalispirochaeta sp.
AAATGACCTTGTAGCTTCCTCCGATAATCAACGGGCCACCGACATCACCCATGGACGTGAGAAACACCATCAACGCCGCCATCAGAATATGAGGGAAAATATAGGGTAATACAACTGAAAACTGCGTCTTTAACACACCGTGTCCCAGGGAAATTGACGCCTCTTCCAGGTGTCGCGGTACAGTTTTAAGCCCGGAAATGGTGAGTAACAGCGCATAGGGCATGGCATGCAGTACCTGGGTGAGAACCAGCCCCCGAAAGCCGTATATCGTTTTGGTATCTATACCGAAGAGTTCCAGAAACATCGTTATCACCCCGCTGTTTCCCAAAAGAATAATGGTGGCAAAGCTGGAAATAAACGCCGGTGTGATCAGGGGTACCGACAGAAGGGCCAGAAAGATACCCGCCGAAGGGATCTGCAGTTTTACTATCATGAACGCCAAAGGCAAGGCGATCAGCACCGACAGAAGAGTCGTCGTCATCGCCATGCGGATAGTGTTCCAGGTAACCCGAAGCATATACAGAAAAAACCCATCCGGCAGAGGCCGGGTCTGGTCCGCAATAATGGAAAATGACCCGGTAAAGAGCTTTCCGATCGGCACCACCAGAAATGCCACAAGAAGAACTGTCACCACCGCATAGGCGACAAAAAACCAGGAACGTGAAAGAGAAAATCGCATCGTCTACTCCGTTAAAAAATCGGATCCGTTGGGAAATTGTTGGAACGTCTCGCCGACTTGAGTACCGACGCAGATGAGCCGCACTTACAAGTCGACGGACGTTCCGTACGAAAAAGAGGAGCTATTACTGTTTGCCCTTGTTACGAATGTACTCGCCAAAGGTATCCTGGATCAGCTGTCGGTTGTCCTCGGCCAGCTGCGGGTCCGGCGAATAAATTGTGCCGATATTTGCAGTAGCACTTTCAAGGCTGAACGGAAGGGACGGATCAATAACACCCGACTTCACCGGAATGTAGAGATAGCTTGCACCTTTCAACTGCATCTCGTCACTGAGAATATAGTCCACAAACTCGCGGGCAAGCTGTGGATGCTTTGCGCCGGCGACAATCGCCATGGAGTTGTCGTAGATTTGGCTGCCGTCGGCGGGAAAAACAAAGTTAACCGGGAAACCCTCGCCCATTGCCACCAGAGCAGGTCGGGACAGACCAATAGCCATGGCAAACTCACCTTTGCTCACCAGGGTGTAAATCCGTGAACTGGAACCGGAGTAGTATGGCAGGTTGTCGTTGATCGCCGACCAGAGTGCCGGTGCTTTGTCACCGTAGATCTGCAGCATGGCAATGACGTTGGAACTTGCCGTAGACGATTTCAACGGATCGGCACTGATGATCTGATTCCGATACACCGGGTTTGCCAGATCCTGATAGGACCGGGGAACGGGCAGGTTATATCGATCAAGGACCTGCTGGTTGTACATGATACCGGTGAACATCAGCGACCAGACGTGATAGTAGTCTTCCGGATGGCTTAGCTCAAGTTTACTGTCACCAACAGAAATAGTTGACTTGAAACCTGGTGCCTGCGGTGCGTACGGCTCAAGAAGACCCATGTTCACGGCGTTCTGGTAATTGATCATGGAACCGGCATGTACCACGTCGGCCTGTGGATTGGCCCGTTCCGACTCAAGCTTCATGAACATAGCCTCGGTACCACCGGGATTCAGAACGTGAACTGTTACACCAGGATGAAGAGCCTCAAATCCCTCTTTCATCGCCTCTGCATATTCGGCAAAAATGGTACTGTATACCACCAACTCTCGTTCTTCCGGTTGTGCCGCCGAATCTGCCCCACCTTCCTGACTGCCTGACGCAAATACCAGCGCCGCCGTGACCAGAAGTAACAGGACAATACTGTTTCGTCTCATCGTGTGACCCTCCTATGGAAAATATTGGTTGATTGTAGTATCCCTTTGTGGATACTCCCGAACAAATGTGCTGAACCGTAACATTTGCGGTATGAACCGGTTTTTGTGTTGGAAAATCACGCACTAATGCCATTATCCGGTATCACTATGTGTGTTGTCATGGGACGAATTGCCGGTGAAGTGGCGGCACAGGCAGCGTTGAAGTAAGTCGGTGTTGAAGTAAGCTGGTGTTAAATTAGGCCGGGACTGTGTTCGAGGGCAGCGGGAATTCAGCTGCCTCTGCGTGCGGGCCCGACGCGTCCGGCTGGGCCCACCCTCACCATTTACCCGGTGGGCGTCACGCGTCTGTGCTCTTGGCAAATCGCTCGTTTGACAGGCCAATCAGGCCCCTCAGTAAAGCGTGGATGATGGCGAACGGCAGAGAAAGAAACCCTACAATCGCCATCCCCAGTTCGTAAAAAAGCGAACTGTCCTTATACGGCTTACCCTTGAGCCGGGACTGCAGTGCGCTTATGGGAATACCGTACATGTTACCGGCGATCATCACCTGGCACGCCGCCAGAATTACGTGGGCTTCTTCTACGCCGTACTCCGTCACAATCGCGTCATAGGCGTATTTCTCGGGGAACCCCCGGGAATCGGCAAAATGCTGGGCAAACATGATCGCCTTGGCCTCTTCGGACCTGATAAAATCATCGGCTCCACTCAAAAAGCTGCTTATCTCTTCGTTGCTCATATTCTGGCGCAGCGCCATTTTGGTGTGCTGATAGGAACAGGCGGGGCATCCGTTGACTTCGGTCACCGCCAGTTGCAGCCGTTCCACAAAGTGCCCATCGAGTAACTTACGTTTCCGGTTTTTACCGAGGACAATCACCGCCCTGGGAACAAAGACCAGAGAGCGGTACAACTCCCAGAGACTGAACTTACGTTTAAACCCGCCTCGGGACGTAATTGCGTCGGGCAACGTAATTGCCGGCTTTTCTTTCTTGTCGTTGTTTTTCTTGTCGTTGTTTTTCAACTTGTCTCCTGTTTTTTTTCTTCTATTCTGCGGTCTTCTATCCTGCGGTCTTACGTCCGAAGGTCTGCGGTCTTACGTCCGAAGGTCTTCTGTCCTAGGGGCTTCTATTGTGCCACCCCCGCAGGAATACGCACCGGTGACGAAAGACACGTCTGCCGGGAAACACCTCCGCCACGTAACATCGTCTGGACGACGACGTCTAGTCCTTCTACAAGTTGGTCAAAATCAACGCCGTTCCGAAATGAAAGGTCCCGAACATCACCGGCTATCCGGTCAAAATAGTCCAGGCCAAACCTTAAAGCAACTTCCGGACCGTCCAGCTCCCTGACTGTACTGGTAATTTCATCTATCCTGGTACTAGTCGGAGGTTTTTCCAACAGCTCTTTCAGCGTACCGGAACAATCGTTTTCTATTGCGCACAATAGCGGCAGCGTGTAGCTCCCCTGCCCGATGTCTTTCCGGGTATCCTTCAGAGCGTCCGCTCCGGTAGCCGTGTAGTCCAGACAGTCATCGTAAATCTGGTAGGCAACACCAAGTGTTCTGCCGATATCCCGCAAAGCCGCGCAGGTATCCCCGTCCATACCGCCCACGTAGCCGCCCGCTTCCAGACTTACCGCAAAAAGTTCGCCCGTTTTTTGGGACACAATCTCAATGTACTCTTCTGTAGACAACGTGTGAAAACGACTCATGTGCTGCCTGATCTCACCGCGACACACATTCGTCATCGCCTCGTTGAACATCCGGACCAGATACAGGTCGTTCAGCCCTGACAGCAGGGCGACGCTCTTTGCCACCGTGTAATCCCCGGCGTAGACGGCCACGTCCTTGCCGAACTCCGACTGGACCGTTACCGTTCCGCGCCGCACCGCGCCTTCATCGACGATGTCATCGTGGATAAGAGATGCAATATGCATCAGCTCCAATGCCGCACCGGCCGTGATCGCCGAAGTCCGGTCGTAGGCGCCGCACTTTGCCGTAAGAACCAACAGCATCGGCCTCAGTAATTTTCCCTTCTTTTCGGCGGTTCGGCGTACGGGTACCCGGATCATCTGGTCGTTCTCATCCAGATACCGGTCGATCACCGCACACACCGCGTCCATTTCGGGTTTTAGTTCTTCCATCATATTTTTTGATACCCTATTACGAAAGCAAGTATCCCGGAAAACCGCCCCGCCCAACCGCATTAAACGGGAGGGACGGGGCGAGTGATAACCGGAGTCAGACCGGCAAACAGAACAAAGGACTAGCGGACGGCCACCGGTTCGCGCTCTACCTGTTCTTTCGCCTGTACGGTTTCTTTACCCAGCACGTGTTTGTTTTCTACCTCTACACTTGTGCCGTTCAACCGTGCCAAAACCCGCGGGGCAAACCACTTAGAGAGATTTACCAGAGTAAGCACCGGAGGTCTTGAAGGCGCTCCGGGTACAACGCTGATATCACAGATATAGCAGTTTGGAATCGGTGACTCAAGGTTATTGTCTACCACCTGGCCTACCGAACACGTTCCGCCGGGATGACCGAAGGTTGCGCCGCCTGCGTGATGGCTTAACGAACCGTGAGAAACAGAACCGGGTACACAGCCCATTTTATAGAGAATCTTCTCATTCACGGCCCGGCAGTAGTTCATCTTCTCTTCATCTTTTTTGGTAAGGTACTTGGAAACTTTGCCGTCCCAGGCTACCCGTCCTGCACCTTCGTCATGGATCTTGTTAAAAATACCCACCTTACGCGGATGATTCTTGAAAGCCTGCAAAGCAAGGCGCATACTTTTATGGTTCTTCATCTGATAAGCCGCCCAGAACAGCCTTCCCCAGGCTAAATCCGAGGCAAAAAGACAACCGTGCTCATCATCCATGAAGTTCACCGATGTTCCATGCTCGTACATGAGTCCTTTGTGGCCAATATCCTCCGGCAATAGACCTCCTGTTGAAAAACTGGGATCACCAAATATCGTCATACCGGCGTGAGGAACACCTGAATGCTGCATAATAACTGCCGAACCTGCACCGCCGGCGGCACAGATAACCATCTTGCCACGAATATCGTAGAGCTGATCGTCCTTTACGCCCCTGGCATTAACCCCTACAGCCTTTCCGTTCTCTTGAATAACGTTGTAGACCTTCGTATACGTCAAAAGTTCGCAGCCATACTCCTCGGCTTCTTCGGCGGCGTAGTAGCCCATCCATTTGGCGCCGTGCTTGCAGCCCATGGGAGCCGTAGTACAACCGTATTGACAATCTTCCCATCTGACGTGACGCAAAGACTTCACAAAGGGGTAACCAAGATCATTGGCCGCTTGCAGCATCTTTTTACTGACCGGCCCCATAAACTCGTCGGGTGTTTCGGCAACCCAGCTCTCTTCTTTTGCAACCTCAAGATACGGCTCCAGGTCTATGCCGACCTCTTTCCAGGGGGCAAATTGAGGCAGCGCCGCAATTCCAGCATAGAGGTATGAACCACCTCCAATACCCCTGCCGACAACAACGCCATTCCCCTCAATGCTTAGAGACCAGCTGCTGCCTTTGTCCGAAATCATGTGCTCACCGTTGAGCATGCCCATGGAAGTCCCAATCCCTTTCAGGGTTTTGCCACCGTGCTCAATGAGGAGTACTTTTTTACCGGCCTTGGAGAGGTCTTTTGCAAGGAGGCAGCCACACGGCCCCGCACCTGCAATGACTACATCGTAGCCGTCTTTTAATACAACTTTTGCCATGAAAATCCTCCGTAATATCCAATATTTTTACCCATGACCTCATGGGGTTTTTTGCGTCACCGTAATACCCCGAGCCTTCCGTGGTTCGCGACTCACATAACCTTTTCTCACCAGCCGACATACCCGTTCATGCGCACTGGCGTGGGAAATCCCAAGAATTTCCGCCAGTTCCTTTATCGTCGGGGGAAAGCCCCTCCGGTTTATAAAAAGCTCTATCTCGTCCAACGTCTGCTGTTGGAGCTCGGTTATGTTCTGAGCCGGAGGCCTGCCCCGTGGCGGAGATGTCATTTCAACACCCACCGGCCAACTCTGAAAAATGTTGAAACCACAGGCAGGCACAGACGTACCTATAACTGTTGCCGTTCACGGGCCAGTCCTTTACAGAAGTGTTTTCTGTGTTTGATTAAAAGAGCTGTGAAGCGCGGCCATACCGGCTACAACCACGCTACAATTGCCATTGTACACCCTGATGCCCATCAGGTCAAATGAAAAGTGGTTAAGTTATCTATAATAATGGTACATGTTGAACCATCTAGGATGCATGGCCGTGCAGCGAATACCACGAAGTGGTTTCGCGACCAGGCCGGTTCCGGAATGTTTTTCACCATTCACTCCTGCGTAATACCGGATCGGTGGGCTCCCCTTCCGGACAAGTCGGTCTTGGGCAGGGGTGAACGGTTAGAAACCTGGCGGAACCGGATGGTTCAATCTGAAAAAGAAAAGGGAAAACTGGGCGGGCACAAAAAAACCCGGCAAACTGCGGTAGTCTGCCGGGTTGGATGAAATAGCCCCTAGGGATACGGTTGCACCTTTTTAGTAGCAACTCTTTAGTTGCAGTTCTTTTGATATATTACTACCAGATAACGAGATATGC
>JBAYPC010000164.1:0-6445 GCA_041677905.1 Alkalispirochaeta sp.
AAACGGATGGAGCTGTACACCATGCAGGCCCAGATGAGTCCCCACTTCCTCTTTAACACCCTGAACACAGGCGTGCAGCTGGCCATCATGGAAGGGGCCGACAGGACGGCTGACTTCATGGAACACCTGGCCGCGTTTTTTCGCCACAACATACGGGGGAGAGACTTCATCGTACCCCTTCGCCACGAAATTGACGGACTGGAAGCATACCTGTACATACTGCGCATCCGTTTTCCCCGGTCCCTGAAGATGACTCTGGACGTCCCGGAAGAACTCCTGGATACCTGCCATGTCCCCGCCCTGATTCTGCAGCCCCTGGTGGAAAACTCAGTCATCCACGCCTTTCGGGACGCCGATCGAGTCGGTTCCATAACCATTCGCGTCCGAAAAGAAGGTGACATCGTCGTGCTGTCCGTCGCCGACAACGGTATCGGTATCAGATCGGATACGGCAGCGCGCCTCCTGCGCCGGCATACCCGGGATATGGAACACAGCTCAAAAATTATGGGCCTGGAGAACGTCATTCAACGCCTGTATTTCTTTTATCCCGCCCAGGACCAACAGCCCCAAAACGACGTGGTAGCAATTCATGCAAGCCCCGGTGAGGGCACCGAGATCGTCATAAAAATCGATACGAGGATTAAACCGTGTATTCCGTCCTGATTGTCGACGACGAAGAACCGGTCCTGGAAAGCTACACCTTTCTCGTCCAGGAAGCCGGCGAAGACTTCACCGTCTGCGGCACCGCCCGTTCGGGCGAACAGGCGCTGGCGCTGGCTCAACGCTCACGCCCCGATATCGTACTCATGGACATAGCCATGCCCGGTATGGACGGGCTGGATACGATCAAAGAGCTGCAGCGCAGCTTTCCAGAGACACTGTACATACTTTCAACCGCGTACGAACGCTTTGACTTAGCCCAACGGGCAATTCCCCTGGGGGTCTTCTCCTACCTGGTCAAGCCGGTGTCCCGGAAACGGTTCATGGAGACCCTTCAACAGGCAAGGAAACACCTGGACCAGCAGGAAGACAGTTTGACCCATCTGCTGAACGAAGCCCATACCAATGTGGAAATCCTCGCTCGGGAAGAACGGGAGTTCCTTCTGCGCATCACAAGAGAGGGGTTGGATGAGCCGTCCTGGCTCAGGTATCAACGCCTGTTCCGACTGAACTCCGACCAGGGGACGGTGGCGGTAGTAGCCTCTGATGAACCGCACCGGTATCGCCAAGTTGAGCACCAGGTGGACCTCCGGTTTAAAGTCATCTGTACCGAACATCTGGGCATGCTGATTCTCTTTGTGGCCGACCGGATAGACCCATCCCGGCTTTCATCACTGATAGAGGAATCGGCGCCGAACGCAGGCGTCGGTATAGGCAGTCGGCGCCGCTTCGACGAGCTCCATCTGTCGGCCCGGGAGGCACTGGACGCCGTACGTGACGTCACGCCCCGAGAGTCACGCCCCAGTCACCGACAGGAACAGCTTACCGTCTTGCGAAAAGCCGTGGCTCGCGCCCAAACCGGCACAGATCCGTGTCGAATATGTGAAGAGTACTGGACTGCCGTATTTGCCGAATACACCTTTGACGAAGCGAAAGCCCGGATGGTAGAACTCTTTACCCTGCTCATTTCAGACCTGATCACCCGGGCGGGAACGGCAGATATCGCCGACACTCTGCCTGATCCGACTATCGACATCGCCGCTATCACCAACAAAGATGACTGGGACGCCTGGGCCGGCCGCATGCTGGCCCGGATTGTGGAGAAATACGCCACCCAGGTAGACCCCCAGCGCCCCCGGCCGCTGCAGCAGGCAATTCACTACATCGCCGCAAATTACGAACAGCCCCTCCAGCTGACATCCCTGGCGGAGTACTGTGAAGTCTCCCCGGGCTATCTGAGCAGGCTCTTTTCAGAGCACCTGGACACTACATTTAACGACTACCTTAACTCGGTCCGCCTCGACGCAGCAGAAGAACTGCTGCGCGAAAACAGGCTGAGCATAAAGGAAATTGCCTACAACACAGGTTATCAGGATCCCAACTACTTCAGCCGAATTTTCAAAAGACTCAGGGGATTATCACCAACAACGTACCAGGAAAGGTGGATTCATGAGAAATGACAAGATGATCACAACGCTCCTGCTCACCGTTACGACGATCCTCACCGTCGTGTTGGCCACCCTTGTCTTCACCGGATGCCCCGGAAAAGACCGCTCCCGTACCGACACCGAAGTCACGACCACCACCATCGGTTTTTCCGTGGCCACCGACACATTCATCATCGAACGGTGGAACAAGGACATCAAGATATTCACCAGTGCCGCCCGTGAATTAGGTGCAGACGTCATTATGCAGATGTCCGCCGGCGGGACCCAGGCCCAGATAGAACAGATCAGGTACCTCTTTGACCAGAACATCGACGTCCTGGTCGTCCTGCCCCACGACACGGACATGCTTGCCGGGGTGGTCAGAACGGCCAATGAGCGGCGCATTCCCGTCGTTTCCTATGACCGTCTGATCCAGGGAGTCCCGGTAACCGCCTACATCTCCTTTGACAACGTAGAAGTCGGCCGCCTCTTTGGACAGGCGTTGACCGCAGCCGTCCCGGAAGGGCGGTACCTCATCGTCAACGGATCGGTCAGAGACAACAACAGCTACCTGGTAAACCAGGGACTCTACGAAATTCTCCAGCCCTACCTGGACCGGGGGGCAATCACCCTGGTCGACGAAATATGGCTGGAAGCGTGGAGCTCCGACGAGGCTACCACCCGAATCGGCGAAGTCCTCAACAGAACCGAAGATATCGACGCCATATCTGCGGCTAACGACCAGATCGCCAACGCGGCCATCCAACTCCTGGCCGAACGCCGCATGGCCGGTGAAGTAGCCGTGGTAGGACAGGACGCCGATCTCATGTCGACACAGCGCGTTGTTGAGGGGCTGCAGCTCATGACCGTCTACAAACCTATCCAGAAAATGGCCACCCGGGCCGCTCAAGTTGCCGTCGGCATAGCCCGGGGCGAAATGCCCCCGCCGGACCGGTACGTGGATAACGGCAGCGGCGAGAGAATTCCCTTCTTTATGGAAATGCCCCAAGCCGTATTTACCTGGAATGTGGACGACACCATAATCCGTGACGGTTTTCACAGCGCCGAAGACGTCTACCGGACGACGACCGAACACCCCGAAACATCCGTCGACGACAGCTCTGGACAAAACTAACGTTGTTTCTGTGCTACACAGTACCCCCAAAACGCCGCCGGTTCACGTTAGTTCAGTGGTGTTCCGATTTTTCCTGTATGCACCACGCCGGTCCTGGCCCACAATAAGACATATCCCAAACACAAAGGAGTGTTTATGAAACGAATCGTTCTTACCGTACTCGTCGTCCTAATGGCCACGGGTCTTGTTTTCGCTTCCGGCACAGGCGAAGCCGCCGGTGGTATTGATGTCGGTATTGCAATGCCGGAAACTCACGTTGAGCGCTGGCAGCAAGATGGCGCCGCTCTACTTGAAGGTTCCCAGGCCTTGGGTTACCGCGCTGAAGTAGCCTACGGAGACGCCGATCAAGGCCGCCAGAACCAGCAGATCCAGGACTTCATCACCAAAGGTGCAAAAGTTCTTATCATCGGCAACATCAACGAAGGCGTAAACTCCGTCGTTCGTGAAGCTGCCGAAGAAGGGATCATCGTCATTGCCTACGACCGGCTTATCACCGGTTCCGACGCCTACGACTACTACATCACCTTTGACAACTTCAAGGTAGGTGAGTTCCAGGGTGCGGCCATTGTTGAGGCCCTTGACCTTGCAAACGTCAAGCCCAGCAATCCCAAGTACATCACCCTTTTTGCCGGTTCCCCCACAGACAACAACGCCAACTTCTTCTTTGACGGCGCCATGTCCATGCTGCGCCCCCATGTAGAACGGGGAGCTCTGAAAATTGTGGGTCCCGCCCCGCTGCGCTCCAGCGACAGCGCCTTTACCCGGATCGCCACTGAAAACTGGCGCCCCGAAATTGCAAAGGCCCGGGCCGAGAACCTCCTCAGCAACGACGCCCGTGACGTGACCCTCGACGCCGTTCTGGCACCCAACGACACACTGGCCCGTGCGATCATCGAAGCCCTCTCTGCCGACGCCAAGTACGACACCACGGCAAAACTTCCGGTCGTCACCGGACAGGACGCAGAAATCGCCTCAGTACAGGCTATTCGTGACGGTCGTCAGTACATGACGGTGTTCAAAGACACCCGTGATCTCGCAGCCGGCGCAGTTGCCCTGGCCGACGCACTGTTGAAAGGAAAAGCCACCCCCCAGATCCGTGGTGCTCGTCTCGACACCGAGACCTATGACACGGGCCTGAAAGTGGTCAACTCCTACCTGCTCGAGCCAATCAACGTTACCCAGAAGAACTACAAAGAAGTAATGATCGGCAGCGGGTACTACACCGAGGCACAGCTTAACCAGTAAGCTCGCCTGAAATATGACCTATCCGGGAAGCGGTGCGGACGGTGCAACGTGCAACACAAAGGCACAACCGGCTGCGCCGCTCTCGGTATTCGTGTAAAATCGATATTCGTGTAAAACAAGACAGATCACAACCAAATAGCGTATAGTAAGAGACGGTGCATTCAAACCATCCACGTTTAAACGCACCCCATTAAGAACAAGACCCCATCAGGAAAAAAAGAATGAGCAACGACTACATTCTGGAAGTGCAGAACATCACAAAGGATTTCCCCGGTGTCCGGGCCCTGGATGACGTCAGTTTCAGCGTAAAACGCGGTGAAATCCACGGCATCTGCGGCGAAAACGGAGCAGGAAAATCTACCCTCATGAGCGTCGTCAGCGGTGTACACCCGCACGGCAGCTTCGAGGGAACAGTACAGGTCCACGGAAAAAACGCCCAGTTCAAAAGCGTTCGAGACAGTGAAAAAGTTGGACTGGCAATCATACACCAGGAACTGGCCCTGAGCCCCTACCTGTCCATCTACGAAAATATGTTCCTGGGACACATCAAACCTCGCTTCGGTATCATTAACTGGGACGAGCTCGTCAAACGGTCCGGACCGTTTCTGAAAAGAGTCGGCCTCTTTGATCCACCGGAGACCGTAGTCAGCAAAATGGGGGTCGGCAAACAGCAGCTTGTTGAAATTGCCAGGGCTCTTTCAAAGAACACCGAACTCCTCATCCTGGACGAGCCGACCGCTTCTCTCAACGACGACGAGAGCGAAGCGCTTCTGAAACTCATATCCGAACTGCGAAATGAAGGCCTCACCTGCGTGCTCATCTCCCACAAACTGGACGAAGTACTCAGTGTCGCCGACCGTATCACCGTTCTTCGCGACGGAAGGTCAATCCGCACCTATGACACCAAAACCGAGACGGTGACCAAATCTGATCTCATCAAGGACATGGTCGGCCGCGAAATGAACGCCCTCTTCCCCGAAAAAACTCCCAACATCGGTGATGTTGTGTTCGAAGTAAAAGACTGGACCGTCTATCACCCCGAGTACCATGACATGAAAGTCGTCGACAACGCGTCGTTCAACGTGCGAAAAGGAGAAATCGTCGGGTTCTGCGGCCCTATGGGCGCCGGTCGGACCGAACTGATGATGAGCCTCTTCGGCCGCTCGTACGGGTCCCGATCGGAAGGACAAGCCTACCTCCACGGTAATGAGATCACCTTTTCCTCCCCCCATGACGCCATCAGCAAAGGTCTTGGCTACCTCTCAGAAGACCGGAAAAGCCTGGGCCTGATACTCATACAGGACGTAAAGTCGAACATCACCAACTCCAGCCTTCCCAAGTTGTCAAAATGGGGAGTCGTTGACAGTCACCGCGAAGTTCATGCCGCCGAAGAGTACCGGCAGAAACTGAACATCAAGACACCGTCTATCGACCAGCTGGTCCGAAATCTCAGCGGCGGCAACCAGCAGAAGGTCGTAGTGAGCAGAAGCCTTCTGGCAGAACCGGAGATATTTATTGTAGATGAACCTACCCGCGGCATCGACGTCGGTGCAAAGTACGAGATATACACAATTCTCAACCAGCTTGCCGCAGAGGGCAAAAGCATCATCATGATCACCTCAGAGCTTCCCGAGGCGATTGGAATAGCAGACAGGATCTACGTCATGAACGAGGGCGAAATTAAAGGCGTCCTCAACCGTGACGAAGCAACCCAGGAAGGCATCATGCACATGGCACTTAACTAAACCCGGAGAGAAGGAATGTCGGATTCAACTTTGACTGAACACACAATGTCATTTGGCCAGTTCCTCAAGAAGAACGTTCGAAGTTATTCGATGTTCATCATGCTGGCGCTGATATTTATCGTATTTGCGGTTCTGACCGGTGGAATTAACTTTTCACCACGGAACATCTCAAACCTCTTTATGCAGAACAGTTACGTCCTGATCCTTGCATCAGGAATGGTTCTGGTCATCAT
>JBAYPC010000165.1:0-6412 GCA_041677905.1 Alkalispirochaeta sp.
GGCGGTCGTTGATTATACGGCCGTATTGGGGGCTTTTAGCGGGGTCGGGGCCGTAAAACTCACCGATGACTTTCGTCATTTCAGCGACGAGATCCTCCGCAATGGTGCGATCGGCCAGGACGTAGTCCGGGGCGACACACGTCTGTCCGGCGTTGTTGTACTTGCCCCAGACGATGCGCCGGGCGGTGCTTGCCAGGTGTGCTGTGGGGTCCACCACGGCGGGGCTTTTACCACCCAGTTCCAGGGTGACCGGGGTGAGGTGGGGGGCGGCGGCCGCCATGATCTTGCGGCCCACCGGCACGCTGCCGGTGAAAAAGAGGTAGTCGAAGGCCTGGTCTATCAGAGCTGTGGTGGCCGCCGCGTCCCCCTCTACTACGGCAATGTACTCCTGTGCAAAGGCGGACTCCACGACTCGACGGCTCACCGCAGCGGTTGCCGGCGCCAGCTCCGACGGTTTAAGGACGGCGGTGTTGCCCGCTGCAATTGCCGCTGTCAGGGGGGCAAAGAGGAGCTGCATGGGGTAGTTCCAGGGGGCTATGATCAGGGCGGCGCCGTAGGGCTCGGGGATAATTTTTCCGAGTCCCGGCAGCAGGTAGAAGTCCGGCAGCAGACGCCGCGGTCGGGCCCACCGATTGAGGTGGCCCAGGGCGTGGCGTATCTCCCGGTAGACTATTCCCAGTTCGTTGGAGTACGCCTCAAAGGCGGACTTGCCCAGGTCTTTCTGTAGCGCCTCTATGAACTGGTCTTCATGGTCCTGGATGGCCCGGCGCAACCGTCGCAGCATGGTCTTGCGGAACGAAACGGGCCGGGTTGCGCCGGTCAGGAAATAGGCTTTCTGTTTTTGTCGTGTGCCCACGGTGGTTATGTCCATGGTCAAAAGGTACTGCCTGAAGGGGCAGAGTTTCCACCCGGCTCAGCTATCCCCCCGATCCGGGTGGTTCGGTGGGGCGAGAACAGAACTGAGAAGCGGCGGACCGGGTCCGCCGTAAGCAGAACGAAGTTCTTGTTCAAGATCCGGATTCTTATTGTCCCCGTTGGACGGAAAGTCTCTGGACGCGCAGGCGTTCTCCGGGGCTGACTGCGGTGACTTCTTCGGAGCGGACGCGGTCGTTTAACTGGAGGCGCAGGGTTCCGGCAAGGCGGGCGGGAACGGTGATGTAGAACTGGGCGTTGTCGTCGCGCAGGACGGTCAGGATCTGGTCGCCGGTGTCGGTGGTTTCTATGTGGGTGACGGTTCCTTCGGCGGGTCCTTCTGTCGTGGACGCAGGAGCTGGGGCGGGGCGTTCTCGAGAACCTCCGGCGGTGGCGCAGCTTGTGACGACGAGGAGTGCGGTCAACAGGATTGGTAGTGTGCGTTTCATGGGGTAATAATAGCGCGTTTGTTCCGAAATCACCTGGCGGATGACTTGGTGGTGGGTCAGTCGATGGTGCCGATGTAGGGGAGCCAGCGGTACTTCTGGTCGAAGTCGATGCCGTAGCCGACGATGAAGAGGTCCGGTATTTCTTTGCCGACGTATTTCACGGGTACTTCGGTCTGCCGCCGGGCGGGTTTGTCGATGAGGGTGCATATCTCCAGGCTGGCCGGGCCTTCCAGAAGCAGGCGTTCACGGATTTTGCTTAAGGTCAGTCCCGTATCGATGATGTCTTCTACGATGAGGACGTGTCGCTGGTGGACGGTCTCGTTGAGTCCTTTGAGAATGACCAGTTCTCCGGTGCTTTCTCTGCCGGTGTAGGAGGCGGCGGCCATGAAGTCGACTTCGGCGGGCAGGTCCAGGGCGCGCATCAAGTCGGCCATAAAGACGAAGGAGCCTTTCAGGAGGCCGACGAGGAGCAGGTCTTTGCCGTCGTAGTCGGTGTGGATACGGTCAGCCAGGGTCTGAACGGTCGTTTGAATTTCTTCCTGGGTCAAAACGGGGTGGAGTTCGGGTTTCATGGAGGGTGTCATGGCCGGGATAGTAGCGGAGGAGGAGCGGGGTGGCAAGGTGTTTCGGTGGCGCGGTGGCGCGGTATCGCGGTGTCGCAGTTGGAGCTAGGTGCGGGTGGTGTTGTACGACTGGACGTGGCCGACGATGAGGTCAAGATTGTGGTCGTCCAGCTCTCCCTGCTCGTTCTTTAATCGGTCAAGGACTTCGGCTGGAACGGGGCCGGCGTCGCCGTGGAGGACGGCGGTGGCTATCCAGGGGCGGCCCCGCTCATCACTGCCGCTGGAGACGTAGTGGCTGCCCCGTTTGCCTCGCCGCCAGGTAAAGGCGCGCTCGTTCACGCTTCGGTCGTAGCAGAGCTGGAAACCGACCAGCTCACCGGCGGCCGACTCATACCAGATGATGACGTCAAAGTACTCGTTTACAAACCAGCGGCGGAATCCCTCTTCCGGCCGCTGCCGGACGTTTTTGTTCTCTACCAGTGGGTTGCCCATGGGTTTGGTACGCGGTGCGGGTCGTTACGGGCCGGCGGGTTACCGGACGGCAGTGTCGCGAACGGCGACGGCTTCAATTTCTACCAGGGCGTCTTTCGGCAGCCGGGCCACCTGCACGCAGGATCGGGCGGGCGGTGGGTCCCCAAAGTACTGGGCGTACACTTCGTTCATGGCGCCGAAGTTGTTCATGTCGGAGATGAAGCATGTGGTTTTTACCACACGGCTCAGGTCCGATCCGGCGGCCTGTAAGACGGCTTTCAGGTTCTCCAGGCTCTGTCTGGTCTGAACGCGGATGTCCTCCTCGACCATGTCGCCGGTGGTGGGGTCCAGGGGAATCTGGCCGGAAGTGTAGACCATGGTGCCCAGAGTTATCGCCTGCGAGTAGGGGCCGACGGCGGCGGGGGCTGCGGTGGTGTTGACCACCGCCGGGACAGGTGTGCCGGTTCCGGGCTTGTTCTTGTCGTGTTGGGTACTCATCAGTGTAACCTCTCTTCTTTGTGTTCGATCGTACCGTCTATGTACGCTGTGACGGCCGCTTCGGTTTCTGTGTGGTCCGTGGCGACAACGGTGATGCCGGCGGCACTCAACGCCTGTTGGGCACCGTATCCCATACCGCCGGCGAGGAGAAGTTCGGTGTCGCTGATCTGCTGCACCATACGTGCATGGCGCTCTGCGGCGTGGGCCCCGGTGCCGTGGCCCCCGGAGGCGTGATCGTGGTCATGGTCGTGATCGTGGCCTTTGCCGTGGTGAAGTGTCTTTGTGCGGTCCCGGAGTTCCCGGTCGGTGATGGTCCCGTCTTCCACGGTGAATACCTGATAGTAACGGGCCCGTCCAAAATGGGCGGCAACTGTTTTCCCGTCGTCGGTTACGACTGCAATTTTCATTTTTTTTCCTCCAGACGCCCCGGTAGCGGGTGCGACACGTTGTTTTGTGGTTGCTGCAAAGGTGCTGCAAAGTTGCTACAACAGGGGTATTCCGGCGGCATTGCACGCATCTTCCATTTCTTTGGGCCACAACCCGGCCTGTATTTCTCCTATATGGGCTTTACGCAGGTAGAGCATGGCAAGCCTGCTCTGTCCGATACCACCGCCTATGGAAGCGGGAAACTCGCCTGCCAGAAGCCGACGGTGAAAGGGCAGTGACCTGCGGTCGTCGGCCGAGCGAATTGTCAACTGCCGGTCAAGGGCGGCGGGGTCAACCCGAATACCCATGGACGACAGTTCAAAGGAAGCGTCGAGAAGCCTGTTGTACACGAGAATGTCACCGTTTAACCCGTAGTAGCCCGGTTCCGTTTCGGTGGACCAGTCGTCGTAGTCGGGGGCTCGACCGTCATGGATGGTACCGTCTCCCAACCTTCCGCCGATCCCGATAACAAATACGGCGCCGTGTTCTTTGCAGACTTTCTGTTCCCGTTCACTCGGTGTCAGATCGGGGTACCTGCGGCGAAGATCTTCGGCATGGATAAAAACGATGCGCTCGGGAAGTTCGGGTACCAGGGGGTCGTATTCGTGGCAGATAAACCGTTCGGTCCGTCGGATGACGTCGTAGATTATCTCTACCGTCCTTTTCAGGGTGTCGATGGTGCGTTCTTCCGGTAGAATGACCCGCTCCCAGTCCCACTGGTCAACGTAAATGGAATGGGTGTTGTCCATGGAGTCGTCGGGGCGCAGGGCGTTCATGTCGGTGTACAGCCCCTCTCCGGGATGAAGCCCCAGCTTTGCCAGAGCCATACGTTTCCACTTTGCCAGAGACTGGACAATTTCCGCCTCTTCGTCGCCCAACCCGCCAATGGCAAAACGAACGGGGCGTTCCACACCGTTCAGGTCGTCGTTGATACCGGTACCGGATTTCACAAAAAGGGGGGCGGTAACGCGGATCAGGTCCAGCTCGTAGGCAAGGGCGGTCTGGAAGGCGTTCTTGATAGACTGAATGGCCCGCTCAGTGTTGCGGGCATCCAGAACGGGTGTATATCCATCGGGGATGATCAGACGGTCATTCATGGCAAAACTATACTAGATTAACCGATTTTTATGCGAGGGCCTCGTTACCCCGAGTTCCGTTACACCCGCGGGGCCCCTAACAGCCCGATGTGCTTTTCGAAGTGCTTCCGCAGGAGTTCGGCGTAGCTCTCTTCGTGACGGTGGAGCGAGGCGTACAACTTCCGGCGCAGCTTCTTGTTCTGCAGAATACCGCCGTAGGAGATGTGCAGCATCTGCCGGGCATTTTCGTCGTCAAGATAGGTCGGCAGCTGTTGGTCGGCGACCGCGTCCAGCGGCGTAATCGCGTCAAAGTCGGCGGTGATGTGGTAGAAATTCAGTGCTGTAGGGTAGTAGGACAGGGTAAAGGAGTGGATTTCCCGGTACAGGCCCGGGTCTTCAACGGCAATCGCCCGCAACGCCTCCAGCCAACTCGTACCTGAGGTCTTCAGGTGCAGCCGCATGGCCGTCTCTTTACCCACAACGGGATAGACCGAAAACTTGTCGCTCCCGGAGTGGACTGAGATCTTGTAGTTGCCGTACTTCTTTGCAATGAGACAGTGAACCCTGAACTGGGTTTCGAATTCGACCGGATCTCCGATGTAGTCGATGGCCTTCTGAAAATCACCGATAAAGCGGGGGGCAAGACTGTTCACCAGAACTCCCCGGTGCTGTAGTTCCCGGGCGATAAATAGATGGTGTGACGGTACGGTGGGGGTCGTCGTTTCGTCAATAGAGATTTCCAGATCATATGAACCGCCGGTAGCGGTGTCCAGGTGGTTGTTCACCTCCCGGCTGAACGAAATGGCCGGGCCGTACATGACGGCACAGCGTTTCGCCTCCAGGGCAGAAAAGGTGATGTCTACATCGGTGTCGAGGGTATAGGTTTGGTCGACGTATTCCGAAAGAACACGGGACCGGAAGGTGGCATCCAGTTCCTGAAAGGCATCTTCCACTTCGGGCTCGGTCCAGTCGGCCACTTCGGGGCGCATCACCTCCGTCAGGTCCAGGGTGATCATCGGCATGGACGCGGCAAGGGCGACGTCTATGGACGGGATGGTCTTAAGATGGTCGCCGTCGGCGCCGTATCCGTTCCGGTACCCTTCCTGAAAGACGCCCCAGGTGGCATTTGCCACCACCTCGTCAAAGGTACGTCCGATAAAGTCGTTTTCTCGGACGCTCTGCTGGGCCAGGACGGGGGAAATATCGAACTGCCGTGCCGCCCGGATGTGTCCGGCTGTGGCAATGCCAAGCCGGTCGCCCATTCCGACAGTCGTTTTACGCTCTCGCAGGGATACGGGGCGGGTCCACGGAAAGAGCCGATGGAGGGCCCAGGCGTTTTCTACACTCAGCTGTGCGGTGCCGACCCAGATGCCGTCGGACGACCGTTCCGCCAGGCGGAGGGCACCGGTGGCCGGCCTGTCGGGCCGGGACGAAGACGTGACAAATAGAACCCGGGAACCTTCGGGAATGTCAAAGTCGTCGACGTCCGAATCGGTGTTGCCGGGATCATGGGGGTCGGCGGTTCCGTACCGGGCCATGCCGAAGAGGAGGCCATCCTGCCAGGTAAGGCTGCGCAGGTAGATCTGCACCGGTTCCGTTCCTAAAAGGGGGCTGGCCGCAGGGGCGAGGCCGGCGAGCCTCCGATGCAGGTCCTGTTGGACCCCTTCGTCAAGAAGTCCTTCGTTTACAATACAACGTGTCAATTTTTTCATTCGGTGACCTCCTGGACGTATTGTGGGTCCCGGGGAACCGCGTCGATGCCGAAATAGTCGTGGGCGTTGTACCAGCAGATGTCCTGTACCATAGAGCCCAGTAGTTTCAGGTCGTTCGGCGCCTCGCCGGCTTCCACCCAGGTTCCGATAAGATCGGCAAGGATACGGCGAAAGTACTCATGCCGGGGAAAGCTGAGAAAACTCCGACTGTCGGTAAGCATGCCGATAAAACGGCTCAGAAGGCCAAGATTGGCCAGGCTGGTCATCTGCCGGATCATTCCGTCTTTCTGATCGTTGAACCACCA
>JBAYPC010000166.1:0-6356 GCA_041677905.1 Alkalispirochaeta sp.
AACCGGTCCGGGGGGACGGGTCATCGAGCGGGACGTTCTGGCAGCGGCGGAGTCGGCGCCCGCGTCTGCGTCGGCATCTGCGTCTGTGGCCGGTGCGCCTGTGGGCGCGTCTGCGGCGCAGGCTTTCACCGACACGGCGCTTACCGGCGTCCGTAAGACTATTGCTACCCGGATGCACGCCAGCCTGCAGGAATCGGCCCAGTTGACGCTGCACCGAAAGGCCGACGCCCGGGGACTGCTGGCCTTCCGCAAAAAGGTCAAAGAGGCGGGCGCTCTCACCATCTCTATCAACGACATGGTCAACTTTGCCGTAACCCGGGCTCTTCCCCGGTACCCAGAGTTGAACGCCCATTTTCTGGATACGGCGATCCGCCGGTTCAACAATGTGGACCTTGGCGTTGCCGTGGATACTCCCCGGGGACTGTTGGTTCCGACCGTGAAAAACGCCGGCACCCTGAGCCTCAGCGCCCTTGCCGACAGGACACGAGAACTGGCCCAGCGGGCAATTGACGGCACGGCCACACCCGATGACCTTGCCCCGGCGACATTTACCGTCACCAATCTCGGTGGACTCGGCATTGAACACTTCACGCCGATACTGAACGTTCCCCAGGTTGGGATTCTCGGTGTGGGGACCATCGTCCACGGCTTCGACAAGGACGGAGATGTGATTCCCCAGATCGGTCTCTCGTTGACAATTGACCACCGCGGGGTCGACGGTGCGCCGGGCGCCCGTTTTCTACAGGATCTGGCAGCAGATATCGCGAACTTTGAATTGACTCTGGTGTACTGACGCCTGATGGAGGACTAATACTATGCCAAAAACGTTATTTATCGACCCGAAAGACGCCAGGTCGGCGCAGATACTCAAGATCGATCCCATTCCGGTAAATCAGTACAAACCTGATGCCAAAGATGAACTCAAGACCTACGGAAAGGACCGGCTGCTGCGGGCGTACTATGACATGCAGCTCATCCGGGAGTTTGAAACGATGCTGGACAGCATCAAGATGAGCGGAAGCTATGAAGGTATCGAGTACAACCACGGCGGTCCGGCTCACCTCTCCATTGGGCAGGAAAGTGCCGTAGTCGGCCTCAGCATGAACCTGGAAGTAGAGGACCTCGTCTTCGGCAGCCACCGGAGTCACGGTGAGATTCTGGCAAAGTCCTTTGCCGCGGTGACCCGCCTCTCCGAGGACGAACTGCGCCGGTCGATGGAGACCTACTTCGACGGCCGGGCCCTTCGGATCGTTGAAACAGCCCGGAAAGAGGCCGGCACCGACGCCGGAGCCGACGGTGGAGACATCGTTTCAACGGCGGAGGACTTTGTCCTCTACGGAACGCTGGCGGAGATCTTTGCCCGGGAAACGGGGTTCAACCGCGGGCTGGGCGGCTCGATGCACGCCTTTTTTGCCCCCTTTGGTTCCATGCCGAACAACGCAATTGTCGGGGGAAGTGCGGATATCGCCCTGGGTGCTGCGCTGTTCAAGCGGATCAACCGGAAATCCGGCATCGTCCTCGCCAATATCGGGGACGCCTCTGCCGGGTGCGGTCCCGTCTGGGAGGCGATGATGGTGGCGTCCATGGACCAGTACCGTACCCTCTGGCCGGAAGACATCGGCGGTGCCCCGCCGGTTCTGTTTAACTTCATGAACAACTTCTACGGCATGGGCGGCCAGCCCGTCGGTGAAACCATGGGCTTCCAGGTGCTGGCCCGCATGGGTGCCGGGGTAAACCCCGAGAACATGCACGCCGAGAGGGTGGACGGTCTTAACCCCCTGGCGGTGGCCGACGCGATAGCGCGGAAAAAGAAGATCCTCCAGGAAGGACGCGGACCGGTCCTTCTGGATACCATCACCTACCGCTATAGCGGCCATTCTCCGTCGGACGCCTCCAGTTACCGGACCAAAGATGAAGTTGATGTGTGGCAGACCCATGACGGCATTGACGCGTATCGGAAGTACCTCCTGGACAACAAGATCGCCGATGCGGCAGCTCTGGACCGGTACGACACCATTGTAAAGGACAAAATCGTCCGGGCCACCCGCCTTGCTACGGACCTCACGGTAAGTCCCTACATGGAGCCGGAAGAGATAGAGACCTATATGTTCAGCAACTCCCCCATCGAACGTCTGGAAGAACGGGAGCCCGAGCTTCTGCAACCCCTGGAAGAGAACGAGCGGGTACAGCAGCTTACCCGAAAAGCGCGCTTTGGCCTGGATGAATCGGGAAAACCGGTCTCCAAATTGAAGGTCTTTGCCCTCAGGGACGCCCTTTTTGAGGCGATGGCCCACCGATTCACCGTGGACCCCACAATGGTCGCCTACGGTGAGGAAAACCGCGACTGGGGCGGCGCCTTTGCCGTCTACCGGGGCCTCACCGAACTGCTGCCCTACCACCGCCTCTTTAACACCTCCATTTCTGAAGGTGCCATCGTCGGCAGCGGTGTCGGGTACGCCCTGGCCGGTGGCCGGGCGGTGGTGGAGCTCATGTACAACGACTTCATCGGCCGGGCCGGGGACGAGATATTCAACCAGATGGCAAAGTGGCAGTCCATGAGCGCCGGGGTGCTCAAGATGCCGTTGGTCCTGCGCGTTTCGGTGGGCAGCAAGTACGGCGCCCAGCACAGCCAGGACTGGACCAGCATGGTCGCCCACATACCGGGGCTGAAAGTGTACTTCCCGGCCACCCCGTATGACGCCAAGGGAATGCTCAACCTGGCGCTGCGGGGGAGCGATCCGGTCGTCTTCTTCGAGAGTCAGCGTATTTACGATATCGGTGAACTCTTTCACACCGAAGGGGTTCCCGAAGGGTACTACGAAATTCCGGAAGGACAACCTGAGGTCAAGCGGGCCGGAACAGATGTGACCATCGTAACGATCGGTGCCACCCTCTACCGCGCTATTGAAGCCGCTGAGAAGCTGGAAGACCGGTACGGGGTCAGTGCCGAGGTTATCGACGCCCGCTTTATCAACCCCCTGGATATGGGACCCATTGTGGAGTCGGTGGGCAAGACGGGCCGACTGGTTCTGGCAAGTGACGCGGTGGAACGGGGCAGCTTTCTCCACACCATCGCCGGTAACGTCGCCCAGGTCGCCTTTGACGAGCTGGACGCTCCGCCGGTGGTTGTGGGCAGCAGAAACTGGATCACCCCCGCCAATGAGCTGGAAGACTCCTTCTTCCCCCAGGCGGAGTGGATTATCGACGCCATTCACGAGCAGATTCTGCCGTTGTCCGGCCACACCGTAACGACCAGGCACACCGGAGCGGAAATCCTGCGGCGCGCTGCAAAAGGGGTGTAACCATGGCCAAATTAGAAACGTGGCACCTTGGTCCCGTTCTCCGGGGCTTGAGTGCGGCCGCCGCAGCCCCAATCGGCACAGACGGACATAAAACAGTTGGTCCCGGGGCGCTCTTTCGGCACCTTCCGGAACCGTCATCGGATGCGCCGTCCGATATCACCCTGACCGAACCCCCGACGGTTGATTCGATTGCCCGGCAGTGGACGGCCTATCGGGAGCGTACCGGTTCCTCTCCCCGTTCAGTACGCCTTCCCTCCGGGGAAGAGTGGGCAGTTTTGAATCCGAATTCGACGGATCTGGTTGAACCATCCGGTTCTGCCGAGTTAATAACGCCGGAACAGCTCGGCGCAACCCTGGTCGGCCGGGTGGCCGTCGTCACCGGCGCCGCCCAGGGCTTTGGGTGGGAAATTGCCCGGGGTCTGGCCGCACTGGGTGCGGTGGTCGCCCTGGCGGACATCAACGCCCAGGGAGTTAGTGCCGCGGCCGAAAAACTGGGTGCCTCCCACAGCGCTTTTACCGTTGACGTCACCTCTGAAGAGAGCGTGGCCGAGCTGGTGAAAGCGGTGACGGTCCACTACGGCGGGATAGACCTTCTGGTGAGCAACGCCGGTGTCCTCAAGGCGGGCAGCGTAAAGACCCTCTCTGCACAGGACTTCCGGTTTGTAACCGACGTGAACTACATCGGGTTTTTCTACATGACAAAACACACCGCTCTGGTCATGGAGCTGCAAAACCGGGCAGCCAAGACTGCGGTAGGCACGGCGGCATCGTCGCAGGTGCAGTACCTCACGGACATCGTGGAAATTAACTCAAAGAGCGGCCTTGTGGGGAGCAACAGAAATGCCGCCTACGCGGGCAGCAAGTTTGGCGGTATCGGCCTGGTTCAGAGTTTTGCTCTGGAACTGGTAGAGCAGGGGACCAAGGTCAACGCAGTGTGCCCCGGCAACTACCTGGACGGGCCCCTCTGGAGCGATCCCGAAAAGGGGCTGTTTGTACAGTACCTGAAAGCGGGTAAGGTCCCCGGAGCGAAGTCGGTCGCCGACGTCCGGCGGTCGTATGAGGCCCAGGTTCCCATGCGCCGGGGCTGCACCGGACCGGATGTGGTCCGGGCGATAGCCTACATCGTGGGGCAGGAATACGAAACGGGCCAGGCCGTACCGGTAACCGGCGGCCAGGTCATGCTGGCCTGACCGTGACCGTGACCGCTATCGTTCGACCGACCGCTTTCCCAGCTCGGCGAAGGCGGCAAGTCGCTCCTTCACGGAGCTGCCGGTGTCGGTAGACTCGGTTGTACCAAAAATGCCTTTGGTGATGTCGGTTGCCGTTGTCGCTTCATGGCCCACTAAAGCCCAGGTGTTCTCGATAAGGTGGCGGAACTCCGGCTGGAGCACCTCGGGACAGCGGAAAGACTGCCGGCTGGAGTTGATGTCCACCCCGCTGATCTCCATCAGACCGTAGGCGGCCGCCAGTTTCTGGACCCGTTTCAGCTGGGCCTTGGTGTTTCGCGGGGGCATGTAGGTCACCGCCTGGTACCCCAGCTCCGGTAACGCCGCAAAGAGTTGGTCCGCATAGGCATCCTCAAAGAACTGCGCCTTCTTGTCTCCCGTCGGTGATTCACCTACATCCCCCAGGTAGGCGTAGGCGGGAATCGCCCCGATATCCCGGGCAAGGGTGGTGATCTCCCGGACCGGTGGGCATTCCACCTCTCCGGGCTGCTCAAAAAACCGCGGCACAAAGTCCGCCTTGAAGGCGCCAAGGAGGTCATAGGCGCGGTGGGGATTACTCTCATCCTGGATACGGTCTCTGATCAGATCGGGGACCTTCAGCCCCAGCCGGTCGTCGAGGAAGAGACCTATCCGGTCGGCCCGGGGCACAGCATCCAGGACGCGCAGCGCCAGGGCGTACAGGATGTGTCGCTCCGTCACACTGCCGCCGTCGTCGGCCCAGGAGAGGGGGCGAACCTCTCGGTCGTAGTCCAGAGAGCCCAGTTCTGCGTGGATGACACCGTTCAGCCGGTCCACCTGCCGGCGGTTGCGCTCCTCCCGGGCTGTGTTAAGGGGTGCCAGCCGCTTTGCAAGTGCCGTGATTGAACCTGCCGGAACGGCGTGAATCACCATGTAGGCGTTTCCGATCGTATCGGGGTTGTTAAGCCGCCGGTCGGCAAAACCGGTGTCCTTAAAGCTGACCCTTACCTCACACCCCACCGTCGCACCCATACCCACTAGGGCGGCGGCCTCTTTCATCTCTTCGGCGGCACCTATGGACTCGTGGTCTACCGACCCCACCACCCGCAGGCCCGCAACGCGAGCGTGGTAGGCTACCGCCGCCGGAGAATAGGGGCTGAAGGAGTACCTGGTATGGACGTGGTTGTTCACCTCTTCGCTCCAGGGTAACTGGGTAAGACCGCCGGCGGCGACCAGGCTGCCCAGGGCCGAAAGGCGGGTCTCCCGGTCACGGTCGTTCAGAGAATCGATGAGCTGTTCTGTCTGCGTATTCATGGTGCCTCCTGGATATTATTCTATTCTACCCTTGTCAGGACTATATAAACAAGTATAATGAAAGGAGTAACAAGGTATTTAGAAACCATTGGACAACTTAAAGGACAGAGAAAGGACGATTGTACGGCTTCTCGCGGAAGACCCCCTTCTGACGGTGAACGATCTCAGCGAGGAGCTGGGGGTTTCGGTGGTCACCGCCCGAAGTGATATGACCACTCTTGCCGAGAAGGGCTATCTGGTGCGCATTCGGGGAGGGGCGCTGCCGGCGTTTCACCCGGAGATCATCGCCCGACAGCAGGCGCACATTGAGGAGAAGCGGCGAATCGCGAAAGCGGCGGCGGACCTTGTGGGCGACGGTGATTCGATCATGATCGAGTCGGGAACGACAACCGCCCTGATCGCCCGCTTTCTGTTGGGTAAAAAGGACCTCAAGCTGGTGTCCGATTCTACCCTCATTCTGCCCTATGTGCGGGCTAATCCGATGATTTCTCTGGCATTTGTGGGCGGTATCTTCCGTCCGGCGACGGAGTCCATGGTGGGTCCGGTGACCATTGCC
>JBAYPC010000167.1:0-6327 GCA_041677905.1 Alkalispirochaeta sp.
TACTGAGCAACCCGAACCATACCGTTGATTCCACGACCTCCAAAACCGCCGGGAACCAGAATACCATCGATACCGCTGAACACCCGGTCCAGGCCGGCATCGGTTTTATCCAGCCCTTCGGAGTCGATCTTGACCAGTTCAACTTTGCAGTCGTTGGCGATACCGCCGTGGTACAGCGCTTCATCTACCGATTTGTAGGAGTCGCTCAGATCGATGTACTTGCCGACAACGGCTATACGGACGGTACAGCTGGAACTGGTTACCACCTTCACCACGTGCTGCCACCCTGTGAGATCGGCCGGGGGCACCTCCATATCCAGCCGGGTCAGTACCAGCTCGTCCAACCCCTGGGCGTGATACATCAGGGGAATCTCATACAACGACGACTGTACGTCATATGCGGAGACCACCGCTTCCATATCCACGCTGGTAAAGAGGGCGATCTTCCGCCGGAGATCGTCGGGAAGAGGGATCGGTGCGCGACAGAGCAGTACGTCCGGTTGAATCCCGATTTCCCGGAGTTCCTTTACGGAGTGTTGGGTCGGTTTGGTTTTCAGCTCACCGTTGGCGACTTCCGGAATCAGGGTCAGATGAATGGCCAGCACGTTCCGTTTGCCCAGCTCGTGGATCATCTGCCGCACCGCTTCCAGAAAAGGAAAGGACTCGATGTCTCCAACGGTTCCACCGACTTCAACGATGGTGACATCCACCTCGGCGTCATCGCCGACGGACCGCACCCGTTGTTTGATGCGGTCGGTGATATGGGGAATGACCTGGACGGTTCGCCCCAGGTAGCGTCCTTCCCGCTCGTGCCGGATGACCTCCTGGTATATCTGTCCGGTGGTGATGGAGTTTGCCCGGCTTAGCGGAGACCGGGTAAAGCGGGCGTAGTTTCCAAGATCGAGGTCCGTTTCAGCACCGTCATCGGTGACGTAGACTTCACCGTGCTGATAGGGACTCATGGTGCCGGCGTCAACGTTGATATAAGGATCGATCTTGATCATTCTGACGGAATAACCACGACTCTCAAGGAGACTACCCAAGGACGCCGCAGCAATCCCTTTTCCGAGGCTGGAACATACACCCCCGGTAACAAAAATATACTTGTTCATACCGGGAGGTAATTATCCGCGCGGAACAGGGTACTGTCAACGAAGCAATTTGAACAGGAATAGGCGGTGGGCTGTGGTAAAACATCGGCGGACCGGGGTCCGCCGTACGCAGAACGAAGTTCAATATTCAAATATCTGAATAAGCTCGCGCGTTGACACGGGCATTTTGAGAACGTAATCTGTAGCGATAATGTCTGAGTTTCTCAGCGATGCCGATTTTGGGCGGTTTCGCACGCTTATTTACGATGAAAGCGGTATCCACTTCTCTGAATCCAACCGGACAATTCTGGAGAGTCGGCTGAAAGAGCGTCTTCGGCTGGTAAAACTCGATACGGTCGGGGATTACTACCGGTTTGTCCGTTCCGACGAGGACGAACTGAAAGTCCTTCTGGATGCGGTCACCACCAATCTGACGCGATTTTACCGCAACGCCGCCCATTGGGAGACTCTCGAGAAGTTTATTGTCCCCGATCTGGTGGAGTACAAGCGCAAAACCGGCAGCCGCAAGATCAAGGTGTGGAGTGCAGGTTGTTCTACCGGTGAAGAACCGTACACGATTGCCATCGAACTTCTGGAACACCTGCCCCGGGATTTCGAAATTGAGATCGTCGCCTCAGATCTCAGCCTGAAATCGGTTCTGACGGCGCAGCAGGGGTTTTATGCGGAAGCTCGGGTCTCCGGTATTCCCGAACCGATGCTTGCCAAGTACTTTGACCGTCACAACGGTGGATACCAGGTCAAGGATTCCCTCAAGAAGCTGATTACCTTTGACTATCACAACCTCAAGCACGACAGCGGGCAACGCAACCTGGACGTTATCTTCTGTAGAAATGTCCTGATCTACTTTGATGAGCCGGCACAAAAAGTCGTCATCGACAAGTTCTGGGAAGCAATGGCGCTCCACTCCTATCTGATTATCGGACACAGTGAATCACTTTTTGGCATGAAAACGTCGTTCAAGTTCATCAAGACCGACTATGCCTGTATATACGGGAAAGAGGTATAGGCGATATGGAAATCCGGGTTCTCGTCGTTGATGATTCGGCCCTTATGCGTAATCTGGTGAGTAAGATCGTTGAAAGCGCTCCGGACCTGACTGTTGTGGGAACGGCAATGAACGGTTCTTTTGCGCTGGATAAAATTCCCCGACTCAAACCTGATGTAATTGTCCTGGACCTGGAAATGCCGGAAATGAACGGTATAGATTTTCTCCGGGTACGACAGGAACAGAAGATCGATATCCCGGTGGTCATCCTTTCGTCTCTTGCACAGAAAGGTGCAAAAATCACCATGGACGCCCTGGACCTTGGGGCAAGTGACTTTATCACGAAACCGTCCGGGTCGGTCTCTCAGGATATTCACGTCGTCGGTGATCAGCTGATCGCCATGGTGCGCGGCTACGGCCGCACCTACCGGCGACATCGAGGGGTGGCCGTTCCGGTGCCTCCAAAAGACTACGCAGTCAGAACGCCTCAGCGCCCGCCGACAGAAATAGAACAGACAGGGGCCGGCAGCGCACCAAGTACCACGGAACGAGGAGAGGCGGCAGGAAGGATCACTGCGGCACCTGCCGGTCGAACACCGCGTTCAGAACCTGGTCCTGTGGAGCTCATCGTCCTGGGTATCTCCACCGGCGGTCCCAATGCCCTCCGAAAGGTCTTTGCCGAAATTCCGGGGGATATCGGCGTGCCTGTGGTGGTGGTGCAGCATATGCCGGCGGGATTTACAACGGAATTTGCCCAGAGTCTGAATCGGGTCTCCCCCCTTGAGGTGAAAGAGGCGTCCGAAGGCGACCTTCTGAAACCGGGGCGGGTTTTGATCGCGCCGGGGAACTATCACATTGAAGTTGAACGAAAAAAACTTGCCGGTATTGCCCACCTGCACCAACAGCCGGCCAGCAACGGACACAGACCGTCGGCGGGTATTTTGTTCAGGTCGGCGGCCCAGGCGTATGGAAACGGTGTCATGGCCGTTATCATGACCGGTATGGGACGGGACGGAGCGTTTGAAATTGGTGATATCTACGAGGCCGGGGGTATGACGATCGGTCAGGATGAGATATCCAGCGTGGTCTATGGTATGCCCCGTGTCGCCTTTGAGCTGGGCTACATCCACCGGCAGGTACACCTGGACGATATGGCCAGGGTCATAACCGAAACCACCGTGGCACTACGAACTGCCTGAACCGGTGATGCCGTTCACCGCGACGGACCCCCAGATTTCCGGCGGCCCTTGCCGCCGCTATCTTTATCCGCTCCCGACGGTGGTTCCGGGCAGCTTTCGCGAACAGCTTCAAATGAGGTGACATACCCGCTTACCGGATCGATATCGATCAGCACACCCTGCAGTTCCAATGACTCCCACGCCTCTTCAGAGCGTATCGGTATCTTCGTCAGGTATTTTTTTATCTCCGGGTCCGGGACTAGTCCGCTTACGCTGTTCTGACTCCCCGTTCGTCCTGCATCGCAGATCACAGCCGTTCCCGAGGACATCACGTGGGCGTCCGCCGTTTGAACGCGCTGTCCACTGCCGATCACTGCCGTCACTTTGCCGTTCAGGTAGTGAAACATAGTGTACTTTTCAGCGGTTGTAAGTGCGTGAAAGTCCACCAGTACGGCGGTACTGTCTTTGGTGATCCGCTCCAGAACGTTTTCAAGGTAGGTGAAGGGGTTGCCACCGTGAATGCGGGAGTACCCGGACTGGCCAATAAGGTTCACCACCGCAATTTTAAACGCCGGAAGTGGAGGAGAACCGGTTGCTTCGGGGGACGTATCATCACCGACGGTACCGGCGGCGACTTCACCGGTGGCGTCGTTACCCGCAGTGGGAGTCGCGACGGGAGGGACCGGAACGTCCGGGGCCACTGGAGCCACTGGAGCGACGTTGTAGTGCCGCCACCCACGTCCCGGCATTTCCGGCGGGAGGTTGGCCGGGCGAAGCATGTAGTAAGCCTTATCGATGTGCTCGGCGATGTCCTTTTTAAAAAAGGTCTGGTCGCCGCCGGTTATGACGTCAACCCCCAGCTTTTTGAGATAGACACTGTGGTTCTTCCCGATACCGAATCCACCGGTTGCCCCGTCGCCGGCGGCGATGACAAAATCGATGTTCTTTTCTCTGCGGATTTGTGGCAAAAGCGTCTTTACACAGTAAACACCCGATTTGCCGACTATCTCTGCGATGTAGAGTATGCGCATGTGTGGGGCATCCTACCGTTCTCGGGCAAAATCGTCCAGCATCACCCCACAAGAACGAACGTATCGGTAATTATCCGTACTTTTTTGTGTTATATTGGTAACGGGTATGTACCCGAGAAGCCGAAGAGCTTCCGCTGGTCGATCAGATATGATGGCGAGCGCACTACACTACAGGAGGTGCAAGATGCACAATCGCGACTACATTGATCTGGGAAGACTCCTGGATCAGATATTTCAGGCCACTGAGGAATTTACCAAATCGTTCGGCCCCTTTAGCTTTGACCAGAAAAGTAAGGCCGAACATCGAAATTACTACTCCATTTATCCCTTCCCTCCGGCAAACATCTACATGTTGCAGGATAAGACGATGGTCTTTGAATTTGCCTTGGCGGGGTATCGGGATACCGACATAAGCCTGGAGTTCCTTGGTGACAACATGGTCCTGTCGGCCCGGGCACCGGAGACGGCGACCGACACCGACGAAGTGATGTTTTTTAACCGGCGGTTGAAGTACACCGATATCCCCGAACAGAAGTACTTTGTCCCGGAGGACAAGTTTGATCGGGAAGCCGCCAAAGCGGTCTACAAAAGCGGTATTCTGAAAGTCACCGTACCACCCCGGGACGAGGTGCAAGACTCGCAGGGTGTGAAAATCACCATCATCAACGAAGACGAATAGGACGGCTCCGGCGTTGTTGCCGAACGTTATTGTCGGAGAAGCAGTTCTTCTCCGACAACGCCAAGGTCACATCCATCCGGGGGAAGGAACACCACCGGGATCAGGAGCCGCCAGAGGTTCTGCCGGGTCCACCGATCAAGTTTGCGCCATTCCCGGAACCGGTCGTTGGTGAGAATCCAGGCGGTCCCTGAGCGGGCGTACTGAACGATCAGCTCATCGGCCGGGGTGCCGGTCTGGGCGTATTCCCATCGGTCGGCCATTTCGGCAACGCCGGGGATTCTCGCGGGATCGCCGACAACATAGGGCAGATTTGCATCGGCTACGGCGTAAACACGGGTCACCTCATACCGTCGCAGACAGCTAAAGAGCGCCCCCAGGGGTTCTACCCGGGGAGCGGACGCGTTGAACGACCAGACAAGATTGCTGACATCCACAAGGACCGTCTTTTTTTCGGCCTCTTTGAGTCGCCGGAGGTAGACAGCACCGTTTGCACTGCGGAACATCGTCGCTCCCAGACCGGGAGATTCGGTGAGATAGTCCAGGGTCTCTTCATCATTCTGAAGCATTTTCAGTGCCGTCCTGACTGCGGGATTTCCAGTGTCCCACCGCTGTCGGGACGAAAGCAGGCGCAGTGTGGCAACCGATACGCGTTGGCCCGGTCGCATCGCCGACAGCAGGTCCTTCAGGCAGTCATCAACGGAGTAGCTCACTGTACCGGCGCCGTCAGGTAGGCAAGTCGGGATATCAGCCGCAGGGGAACCGACATAGTCCGTATTTCTTCGACCGTCATCTGACGCGAGTGGCCAAAATCGCGGTTCAGGGACGCCTCCACCTGGTCGGCAAACCGGCGGCTTACGATCATGGACGTAATTTCAAAATTAAGACGAAACGATCTGTTATCGAGATTGACGGTTCCCACCGTACTGATCGCATGATCGATCAACATCACCTTCTGGTGGAGAAACCCGGGTAAATAACGGAATATCTTTACCCCCGACTCCAGCATATCGCCTACAAACGCAAATGCAGAAAAATAGACCAGTAGATGGTCCGGTTTGTCGGGAATCAGGATACGCACATCAACTCCTCGGAGGACCGCCAGTTTCAAGGCATCCTGGACACCTTCGTCAGGAACAAAATAGGGACTGGTAATCCAGAGCCGGTTCTCGGCAGAGTGAATTGCATGCTGAACGAGCAGACTGGCTGTAGAGAGGTCATCCGACGGACCGGAGGGGAGAACAAGGACCGTCGTCTCATGCACGGGTTGAACCGTTTCTGTCAGGACGGTGCCGGTGGACGTTCTGTCTTTACTTTGGCCTGGAGGCTGGAAGACGGAATCGGA
>JBAYPC010000168.1:0-6269 GCA_041677905.1 Alkalispirochaeta sp.
GGATGTCTACTCGGTTATGGGAGCCTGGGGTGCCAACCACGGTGCCATCAGCTACGGTCATATCGGGGCCGACCTGATCACCCTTGCGTCGATGCTGCGCATTCCGGTGAACATGCACAACGTACCTGAAGAGCAGATTTTTCGCCCTCAGGCGTGGAAGCTCTTTGGAATGGACCAGGAAGGTGCGGATTACCGGGCGTGTGGAAACTACGGCCCCCTGTACCGATAAGCACTGGTAGCGGGGACGTACCATGGAAGAAGTCATCGCCGTTCTTGATATCGGCAAGACAAACAAGAAGGTCGCCATTTTTGATGGCGCCATGCAGATGCGGGACGCCCGGCGTACCAGGATCGAGCCCGTCGTCGTTGACGGGCTGCGGGTGGAAGACGTTGGGGCCATCGAGGCGTGGTTTCTGGAACAGCTCAGAGAACTTGCCGTGGTCTGGAAGATCAGGGCCATATCCATCGCCACCCACGGGGCGGCGGTGGTCTGTGTGGGAGCCGACGGGCAACCGTCGGTTCCGCCGGTCGATTATACCCAGGAGGTGGATGACGGCGTCCGTCGGCGGTTCTTCGCCGAAATGGGCTCCCCTGAGGAGCTGCAGAGGATAACGGCCACCGCCGAGGTGTTGCCGCTGACTAACCCGGGGAAGCTCCTCGTCTTTTTGAAGGAACGGTACCCTGAAGGTTTTGCAAAAACGCAGCACGTCCTGTTCTATCCGCAGTACTTTGCCTACCGCCTTACGGGAACGGCCACCGCGGATATCACCTATACCGGATGCCATACCTATCTCTGGGACCACACCCGGAACGACTGGTCCTATGTTGCCGATCGTCTGGGTATCCGTGCTGCCCTGCCGGAGCGCCCGGTGTTGCCGACGGAGATTATTGGAACAGTTACCAGGGAAGTTGCGGATCGGACCGGCCTTGATCCTGGGACGATCGTCACTGCAGGGATTCACGATTCAAACTCCAGTCTTATTCCCTATCTGATTACCCGAGAGAAGGACTTTGTCCTCAACTCTACCGGTACGTGGTGTGTCGCCATGCGGCCGGCCGAGTCGGTTTCTTTCAGCCCCGACGAGATCGGTAAAATGGTGTTTTACAACATCGGATACGACGGCCGACCGGTAAAGACGTCCATCCTCATGGGGGGGCTGGAGTACGAGACGTACCAGAAGATCCTCTCCGACCGCCACGGCCGCAGTGACGAACCTCCGCTGAACCAGGCGCTGCTGGCGGACCTGGCCGAGGGGGCCGACACATTTGTGCTGCCTTCGGTGGTGAAGGGTTCCGGGCAGTTTCCCGATTCAGTTGCGCGAATTGTGGAACCGGACGTTTCCGCCGGAGAGGGGCGCCGTACGGTGACGCTGGAGGAGATAACCGGCACGGCGGAGGTTGCCGGGGCGTTTCCCCGGGCATTTGAAGACTACGAGGGCGGTCTTGCCCTGGTTAACATCTCTGTTGCTATCCAGTCGGTGGTCGCCCTGCGCCGGGTGGGGATGCAGGCGGGAACGGAGATATTTATTGAGGGTGGTTTCAGGAACAACGCCACCTACCTGACCGTACTGTCGGCGCTGTTACCGGATAACCCCATCTTCTTGACCTCTGTAGAGGAGGCTACCGCGTTTGGCGCCGCTTTATGTGGCCGGGCGGCCCTTGAACAGAAAGCGGTGAAGGAGCTGGCCGGCACGGTGAACCTTGAGACGATTCCCGTCGAGGGTCTTTCCATTCCGGGGATCGCCGGCTACGCCGAAACTTTTCTCGAATTAATAGCCCGTTAGTGACCGGCCGGTTAGTCACCGGCCCGGGAGGAGCCGTTCCACCAGGCTCCGTTCCTCCGGCAGTCTGAACCCGGAGGTCTCTGCAATAAATGTTGCCGGATCGTCGGCGGCCTCAAGGGCGTCCAGAAACTCCCGGTCCGAGGGGAACGGTCTGCCCGACTCGTCGACGGCCCGAAAGTGCAAAGCTGCCCGGTACACCTCTTCCACAGGCGTCGTATCAAGACCGTGTTTCTGCAGTAGCCGCAAGGCGCCGACGACCCGGTCTTCGGGGCCGAGCTTTCGTTTCAAGTCCCGGCCAACCCTGAACACTGTATCCCCCAGGCTTCGGCTGGAAAAACGGTAGAGCAAGTCGTCGATATGATCGTCCAGGTCCGCCGGGGCAAATACCCCGGGGTATTCGCGACGGAGACCTTCGGCGGCGGCGTCCATCACCCGGCGAACGGCGGTGTGAATCGCTTTGTCTCCTATGGCCTCCCAGATGTAGGTGAACCCCCGGTGTCCCAGATAGGCGCAGGCGGCGTGTCCCAGGTTGTGGATATACAGTTTCCGGTCCACCCAGGCTCCGATGGGCCGTACCGGACGCAACTGCGGGATATCCGGGATGTCTCCGGACCACCCGTCGGCGTCGACCAGAAGGGTGTTGAACCCCTCGGCCCAGACGGTGGTCGGCTCATTTTGGCGCTGGGCCGCCGAAATAATGGGTACCATCTTTCCCACACTGCACTCGATCACCCCGGGCAGGGCTCCCTCCGGGGTTGTGCCGTCGTAACGCTCCGCCCGTTCTGCCTGAGTAAATCCGGCGGTAAACGCCGCCCGGACCATATCCCCGGCGCCGTGGATGTTCTCCGCCAGAATCAGATCAAAGGGCCCTTCGCCGGTTTGGGCGCGTCGAAGTGCCTCTTCGGTCAGTTGGGGCAGCAATCGGGGAAGGACAGCGGCACCCACCGACGTCGCCACCAGATCGACCTCGGCGAGGTGGCGGTGCAAGGTCCCTCTCTTGGAACTGTCGACGGCGGTAATCCCGGTGATCGTCAGGCGCTCTTCGGTACCGTCGGGGTACCGGTGGACCACGTCATACCGTCCGTCCCGGTGCAGTGCCTCTACCAGCGGCCGGTCAACGTCTGCAAAGACGACGCCATACCCGTTCCGTCCAAATACCTGTCCCACAAAGGAGCGTCCGATATTTCCCGCCCCGAAGACGAGTATTCGCCGGTGACCCGTCTCAGGCGTCATCGGTTACACCCCCCAGCTGTCGCTGGTAGTCCCGGACGTACTCTACGACATGTCGCCGTTTCTCTCCGGGGGATTCCTCGATCACGGTGCCGCCCAGGGTAAAACAGGCAACACCTCCCGAGGCGACGCCCCAGGCGATGGCGTGACGCAGGTCCAATGACTTTTCTCCGGCCCGGACCTGTTCCGCCAGCGAGTAGAGAACCCCGCCGACAAAGTTGTCGCCGCAGCCGGTGGTGTCCCCGTCGCGACTGGCACCGCGTTTCAGTTCTTCGGTAACTCGACGGCTGACTGGAAAGAAACCGGCGTCCATCGGACGAAACCGGCCGCCCGTTGCCGCGGCAAACAGCTCGTCGGGCCCGCGCGTTACGATTACCGCCGAAACACCGGCATCCAGAAAACGGGAGACACTCTTCTCCACCGAATCGACACCGCTTAACCGCCGAGCTTCTTCGGCGTCGACGACAAGGAGGTCCGTGACGGTATAGGTCCGTTCGCTGTCGCCTAACGGCCAGGGCCGGTCGGGATTCAGGGACTCGTTGTAAAAGTCGAAGACCGTGTTCACCACAGTTAGAGAACCGCCCCTGTGGGCCCGTTCTACCGGTACGTGCAGTTCACCGTGGAGCCGTGGCACCAGGGCGGTCCCACCGAAGGCAAGAATTTCATGATCGTAAAATGACCGGTCGATATCTGCTGCTCCGTACCGACCGGCCACACCGGTACCGTTTATAAAAGACCGCTCTCCGGCACCACCGTCCCAGTCGGGATCCGACAGGACGTGGGTGAAGGGGGTCACACCTTCCCACACATCGTAATGATCCTCCACCAGCGGCGTTTGGGCGGTGACGCGGGCGATTTCACTTCCGGCATCGTCGGTCCCGCGGACACCGTAGAAGCGGACCGGTTCGCCCGCCTCCTGTAAGAGCTGGGCCGCATGCACCAGGGCGACGATGGATGGACCTCCCAGGTTGGAAGAGACCGGACCAGAGTCGCCGGTTAATTCGGCCAGAATGTCCCGGTAGGATTGACCGGTAAAGCCCTCGATTCCTTCGACAAAGACGAGATGGCCCGGCTGCAGGCCGCCGTCTCCCGGCTCGTTTGAGGTAAACCGTTGGAACACCGGCGAGTTGAAGTCTATCCCGGTAAAGAGATAATCCAGGAGGGCACACCCGGTGCCGGCAAGAATAGAATTGGTACTGCTCATTTTGATTCTCCCCCTGGAGATTGTACATGTCTCCTCCATTTCTCGCCAGACTACCCGTGTCTTGGTCAAAAACCTTACAAGAATGATATAAGAATCCGATTGTGGACTCCCATATTGGCACCTATACTTTTAATAGACATCTATTCAAAGGAGGATTTGAATGAAACGAACACTGCTACTATTGCTGGTGATCAGCCTGATCTCAACCGCAGTTTTTGCCGGCGGCAGCCAGGAAGCCAAGGACGAAGGGCCTATCGAACTCGTCTTCTGGACGCACGAAGACCCCAACCGAACGGAGATCGAAAACCGCTACATTGAGGAATTCGAAGCGGCCAATCCGGGAGTTACCATTAACCGGGTAACCCATTCGTCGACAAAAATCATGGAACTGATTCTGACGGCCTTTGCCGCCAACCAGGGTCCGGATATCTTCAACATGTCCATAGAAGATGAATACGCCTACATCGCGAACGGTCGGGTTGCCCCGGTTAATGCGAAGGCGGCCGGCTACACCAGTGAAAAGGCCCTGCGGGATGCCTACATTCCCAAGGTGCTTGATCCGGTAACGATGGACGGTAAGCTGTACGGCCTGCCCCTGGAGCTCACCAACTGGAGCCTGTACATCAACAAAAACGTCTTCCGTGATGCAGGATTGAACCCCGACACGGACTACCCCAAAACGTGGGAAGAAGTTGCAGACGTATCGGAAAAGGTGATTATCCGTGACGGCGATATCATAACCCGCCGTGGGTTTGACTTCCGCTATCCTTACTATCTGGTTTCCATGGTTCCTATGGTCGAGCAGCTTGGTGGGGAACTTATCAGTGCCGACGGAAAAACCGCAATTGTCGGGGAAGAGGCGTGGATCGCCTTCCTGGACTACATGAAAGCCTGGGGACCTAACGGCCGTAACCTTGGAAGTCCTACCTACAAGAACGCACGGAAGCTTTTTAACTACAACAACAACGATATTGCCATGATGATGACAGGGCTTTATCAGCAAGGTCGTATCAAGGCCGACAATCCCGAGTTCTACGACAGCGGTGACTGGATGGTCGTACCGTACCCGCAGTTTGCCAATGCAAAGAGAGAGGTTGCAGGGGCGTATTACGGCCATTACTACATGGTAAACGGCCAGGCTCCGACTCGGCGCCAGGATGCCGCGTGGAAGTTCATCGGATACATGTTGAGTCACGGTGAGGAGTATCTTGAGAAGGTGAACATCATTCAGCCGACCAAGAAACTGATGACATCTGATACGTACAAGAACATGCCCTATTCCGACGTGTTCAGCAGTGACATGGAGAAGGGACACATCGTCTACTACGCCGAAAACAGCGCAAAGCTGCAGGAGCTAATCAAGCAGGCCGTCGAATCGGTTATGCTGAGTGGTGTTTCCAGCGAAAAGGCGTACTCCATCCTGAAAGCCGAAGCCCAGGAACTTCTCGACGAAGAATAAGTTTGTTGCGCCAATTATAACCGGCGCAATTGGTCTAACCGGCGGGAAAGGCGAAAAATGCCCGTAACGGCTGCCTTTCCCGCTCATTTTCAATGAAAACCAGATTATGCGGAGAGTTCAATGCCCCGAACAATGCCCCGAACAATGCCCCGACGTCTAAAATCACCGTTGAAAAAGCATCAGGATCGCTGGGGAAGACTTTTTGTGCTCCCGGCTATTCTCTTTTTCAGTGTTTTTAACTTCTATCCCATCATAAACGCCTTTGTTACGAGCCTTTTCCGTAAAAAAATACTCAGTTTGAAACCGCCCACATTTATCGGACTGGAGAACTACCGGTATCTTCTGACTTCCGCCGACTTCTGGAACTCCATACGAGCTACAGCGGTATTTACCGTAGGGACCTTTATTCCACTGTTACTCGTGAGTCTCCTGTTGGCCGTTCTGATAAATGAGGTAAAATGGGGAAAGAAGTTTCTCCAGATGGCCTACTACAGTCCTGCGGTCCTCTCCTCGGTGGTCGCAGCCGCAATCTGGCTTCTTATCTTCGATCCACGGGGGTTGGCCAACCAGTGGGTGAACTTCGTGATGAACA
>JBAYPC010000169.1:0-6193 GCA_041677905.1 Alkalispirochaeta sp.
CGATAGTGATGTCGGTATCGAGAGCCTCTCCGGTGAGGCGCCGGCGGTACGGGTTGTCCTTCGGTTCGGCTTTGTCCGGGATTACGGCTGGGATTACTGACTTTTGCCCTTCTGCTGAAAAGGAACATCTGGACACCTGCCGATCCGGGGGGTACCCTTGTGTACGGTGGGTGCCAGGCGGAGCCGGGCCCGCCCGGCGGGCCCGGCTCCGCCGGAACAAAACGAAGTTCAATATAACGATTTTACGATTGAGGAAGGTGTACTATGGGACGAGGCAGTGGGTTTGGCAAGACGATTCTGATTGGCGATCAGTTTGTGCTGTGGGAGATTCCGGCGGTGCTTGCGGCGATTCCGTTTGAGACGGTGACGACGGTGGAGCGGATGGACTCGGGGACGGGCTGGGTGCTGGATGACCGGCGGACGGAGGTTCCGGGGTACAAGAAGGCGAAGGAAGCGGACAGTCGGGTCTCGTTTGACCGGATGATAGAGGTCATGGGGCTGGATGTGGTCAAGACGCCGATCAAGATTACGGTGGCCGGGGACTTGCTGGCGGGGAGCGGGGTTGGTGCGAGTGCGGCGATTTGTGTCTCTTTTGCCCGGGCGTGTAACGAGGAGTTTGACCTGGGTATGGATATTCTGGATATCAACCGGGTGGCCTGGGAGGGGGAGTTCGGGTATCACGGGCTACCCAGTGGGGTCGATAATACGGTGTCCACTTTTGGCGGGGTAATTCAGTATCGGATCGCCGACGGGGTGAAGCAGTTTGAGCGGATCAATCTGGACGGGCCGGTAGAGATAGTGCTGGGAAACAGTGGTGTGACGGCAAATACGGCGTCGCTGAAGGGTTTTCTGGAAGAGCAGGAGCGGGCGGACGGGCCGCTTTTTACCAGGCGTCTGGATACGATTCGGTCGCAGGTTGCGGGGCTGCGGGAAGCGCTTGACGGCGGTGATCTTGTGGAGACGGGGCGGATCATGAGTGAGAACCACAAGGTGCTGATCGAAATGGGGCTGTCGCACAAAAGGCTGGTTGAGCTCTGTGACCGGGCGGTTTCTCTTGGGGCGAACGGTGCGAAGGTGACCGGTGGCGGCCGGGGGGGATACATGGTGGCTCTGACTCCGGGGAAGGACTTGCAGGACCGGGTGGCATCGGCTTTTGAATCGGACGGGGTTGCCACAATCCGGGCGACTATAGGAAATCCGCCCAGGGGAAACGTGACGGACGACGGGTCGGTTCAGGTGGTGGGGTAGAGTCGTTCAACGTTGCGCCCGGTTGCGCCTGACAATAAGTGACAATTTTAGTAAACAATAGTATCTTAGACACTGTGTAGTTCATCTGTAATTACGAAACAAACCCAAAGCAAAATACGGCCCAAGGTTGTTTCGGAGGTGCCTTCGATATGAAAAAAAGAACCGACACGGCGAATACCGGTCGCAAAGCGGTCACCGATGAAGGTGATCGTGTTCAGCTTGTACTTTTTGTCGTCGGGCGCACTCCTAATTCTCAGAGAGCAATCGAAAACCTACGAATTCTCGAAGAACGCAACCTGGGTATCTCTCTTCAGACGGAGATAGTGGACGTACAGAGCGATCCGGAACGGGCTCGCAGGGAACAGGTCATAGCTGTTCCGTCACTGATTCGAAAAGGAAACGGTGATGAGCGTCGGGTTGTCGGGGATTTGTCGGATATCACGTCCGTTATCAAAGAGCTGAATCTCCATTAGGCCGGGAACAGAAGCGCGCTATGCAACGGGAAAATCAACGGTTACAACAACTGCAGGATGAGAATATCCGGCTTAAAAAGCGGCTCGCGGATACCGAAAACGCGTTGGAGGCGTTTGCCTTGGGTGAAGCCGACGCGGTTGTCTCGTCCAAATCGGTACACCTGAGTCCCCAGTCCCTCCAAGTGTACCGGCTTTTTGTAGACGAAATGATTGCCGGCGCTGTGACGTTGGATTCGGACGGCCGGATAACCTATGCCAATAACAGTTTTTCTCTCATTACCGGTTACCGACGGCGTGAGCTTCTCGGAAAACCCTTTGTCACGTTCTTTGACGAAACGATGCAGGATCAACTCGGGCAGTTGATTCAGCACCTGGATACAAACGAGATCATCAGGGACGTGCCGTTTCTACCCGGTGTCCATGAAGGTTTTCCTGTTCAACTTAATCTGATTCCCATTGTGTCCCGGGATGTCCGGATAGTGTGCGTTACCGTCCGCGATGTAAGTTCAGAGCGAAAGCACCAGCAGCTGATAACCGACCGGGAGGAGCGGTTTCGGAGCATTGTAGGCCAGTCTGAAGAGGGGATTGTGATTATGACCCCTCAGGGAGCGGTCACCGAATGGAACGGTGCAGCAGAGCGTATTTTTAACATCCCCCGGGATAGCGTGGTGGGCAGACGCATTAATCGGTTGGATCAGGTGCTTTCACTGAAAAACACACGGCATGAAGACGAGCTCTTCGAGACTTTCCTGCACGTCGACTCGCTTTACCGTGCCCTGGAAAAAGACGAAAAACTCACGATTGAGCTTGAAGTACACGATGAAGATGAAAATTCGGCAACCATCGAATCAGTGATCATCGAGGCCCTGGCCTTTCTCATCAAATCTTCCGGGCACGCCCTTATTGTGATTATGGTGCGTGATATTACCGAGCGGCACCGTGCGGCCGAACAGACGAGATTTCACGCCAGTTTACTTGCAGCGGAGGGACAGAGTGTGGTTGCCACAGATCTCGAAGGAAGGGTGGTTTACGGGAACCGTGCCGCCCAGTTGATGTTTTATCTGACCGGGGAAGATCTGTCGTCACGGAAGCTCCATGATGTGCTGTTCGCCGGGGTAGACCGCTCCGACGGCGTAATACTTCCGTTCCCGTCCGATCCGGAAACGCGATGGGCCGGTGAACTTTTGGTTTGTCCAAGCCCGGGAAGAGACATGTCGGTACACATATCGATGTCGCCTTTTTTTGGTGATGATGGAAGGGTTGCAGGGCGGATCAGCGTCGTTACGGATATCAGCGGCTGGATACAAACGAGGCACGCCCTTAAAGAGCGGGAGCAGCGGTATCGAGAGTTTTTTGAGGGTGATGTAGCGGGCAATGTTATTGCGAAACGAAACGGGGAAGTGATCTCCTTTAATACGGCATTTGCCGGGATATTCGGTTTTGATCCACAGACGCCGCCGGAGAAACTGGACCTCTCTGTACTGTACGAAGATGAGGAAAGTCGGAATCGATTCATGCGGGAGATCGAAGAGAGTGGTGCTTTGATCAACCACGAGCGGACGTTCAGGCAAGTTGGCGGGGCGGAAAAACATGTCCTGTTAAATGTCTTTGGAGTGTACGACTCTGGCGGCAAGCTGGAGAGTGTCCGTGCCCACGTGGTGGACCTGACTGAAAAGAAAAAACTTGAGAAACAACTCGTCTTTTCTGAAAAGATGGAGGCCATCGGCCGGCTTGCGGGCGGGGTGGCCCACGATTTTAATAACATGCTTATGGTTATGAAGGGTTTTACCCAGTTGCTGAACCGTCCCGACCTGGCTTTGGAAAAGAAGACTTCCTATCTTTCTGAAATGAACAAGGCAATCGATAGAGCGACATCTCTTACCAGGCAATTACTTGCCGTCGGCAGAAAGCAGGAGGTCACGCCTGAGCAACTAGACCTGAATACGGCAATAAAAGACAATGAAAAGATGCTTCGTCAGCTTGTCCCGGAGAATATCGAACTGAAAATCCGGTTGAACGGGACGCCTTTGCCGGTTTTCATCGATAGAACTCAACTGAGCCAGGTTCTGTTGAACCTCGGTACTAATGCAAGAGACGCCATGTCCCTGGGTGAGTCCAAGGGGGGAACGTTAACCATCTCCACGGAACTCAGTCAGAGTATCGGCAGTCACCACGGTCGACCCGTCTATGTCAGGGGCGGCGCGTACGCGTGTGTGTGCGTTACGGACACAGGCGTAGGAATGGAACAAGAGGTGATGGAGAAAGTCTTTGACTCGTTTTTTACTACGAAGAAATCCGGCACCGGCCTCGGTCTTGCATCGGTCTACGGAATAGTGAAACAGGCCGAAGGATACGTTTTCTGCGATTCCGAAGTTGGGGTGGGGACGACGTTCACCCTTTACGTGCCGATTCGTGAAGGGGGTTTTGTAAGGGAACGGCGTTCCTCTGAGACGGGCGGCAAAATGATACGGCCGGTTACGGTCCTTCTCATCGACGACGAAGAGATGGTGAGGAGTGTTTTGAAACAGGTGCTTGAGGACGAAGGGCACACGGTCATAATCGCCAAGGACGGAGAAGAAGGTATTGCAATGGTAGCTAAAGAGGCGAAGAGCTTTGACCTGGTTATCACGGACATGATCATGCCGCGACTCGATGGAAGAGGTTTTGTCCGTCGCTTGAGCGAGGAAGGGTACAGTCACATTCCGGTTATTGTGATGTCCGGCTACAGCGACGGCAACGTCTCCAACTTTCCTGAAGTTGAAAACGAGTGGCGCTATCTCGAGAAACCCGTTGATGAGGGCCGGTTGTTTTCGTTGATGGCCGAACTGATACGCCACGGCACGAGCCGGGAGGGTGAATAATATGCGGGTTCGAATATACTGTTTCATGGAGGTTGTATGAGCAAGAAAATTCTAGTGGTAGACGATGATGAGATGATACTTTTTGTTATACGCGAGCTTCTTGAAGATATGGGGCACTCTGTTACCGGTGTTTCGGACCCGCATGAGGCGATCCAACTGGCAGTCGATGAAGATTATGATCTTATTATCCTGGACTTAAGAATGCCCGATATCGACGGTGCGGAGCTGACCGACCGAATACTGTCCCGCAAGCCGAACGCCCGTGTTCTTATAAACACCGGATATCCGGGTGATCCCCTGGTTCAGACGGCCCTCGATCGAGGCGCCGTCGGAATGATTCGCAAGCCCTTCGAAATTGAGAAGCTCTACGATTTTCTGGGAAAAAACCAAGATGCCCCGTGAACACAGCAGCCTGGACCAACGGTTCACAGACAGTTTAGAAAAACTACTGTCGGATATTGACGGGGGTCTGTCTGGAATAGGTGGGGACAACAGTGAAAATACCGAACGACATCCGCTTTTCTCCGAAAATTCCAGAGAAGCGCTGCACCGTGCCGGTATTGTACCCGACTTTGACGGTCGAGTCGATCTCAAAGTCGCCGATGATGCTATGAGCTGTACTGCCACGTTTTTTCCACCTCAGGGAAACGGTAAACTTATCGAAGTCGACGATATATACCCCCTTCTGGATGCCAAAGGGGTTGTTACCGGCGTCAAATGGAAAGAGATAGAGGAATATGTTTTTGCGGCGAATACCGACCGAGAACAGATATCCGGCGTCATCGTAGCTGAAGGAATTCGGCCGCACCCTGCTGTGCCGGCACAACTCGTTCCGGAAGCGGCGCTTTTGGATAGCCGGCCGGGATGGAAAGATGACGAGCTGCAGGTAGACCACCGGGCTTTCAGCAATTTTGTTCTTGTCGAAGAAGGCGATGTACTGGCCCGGTTAAAACCTGCTGAAGTTGGGATGCCTGGAACGACGGTAACTGGGCAGGAGATCAAACCGGTTCAGCACACCGTATCAAACCTCACAGCGGGAGAGAACACCCGGTTTGAAGATGACCGTTTGGTCGCCGCGTGTCCCGGCAGGTTCGTCGTTACCGATACCAAGGTATTTGTGACCCGGGTCCTCGAAGTGATGTCCGACGTTGGATATGAAACGGGACATATCAGCTTTCCAGGTGACGTTATTATCGGCGGAGAGGTTCGGGACCGCTTTACCATTGAATGCGACGGCTCGCTTTTCTGTAATACGACTCTGGACGCATCGGAAGTCAGGGTTGGCGGGGATATCACGGTAATCGGTGGAATTATCGGTAGGAAGGATGGGTACGTATCAGCCAAAGGAACGGTGTCGGTCAAGTTTATTGAAAACTGTTACGTTGAGGTCGGTGGTGACGTGAGAGTCAAAACCGGTATTGTGAACTCCGTTGTCTCGACTCTGGGGAGCCTTGCCATGGGGGAACGTGGCACTATTATTGGAGGTTCAATCACAGCCCAAAATGGTGTCCAGGTGACCCAGATCGGGTCTCCCAGCGGGTCGCTCGCAGAGATTACCTGCGGCATCGATTACACGGTTCGCGACAAACTGATCTGGATACGAGATAACAG
>JBAYPC010000170.1:0-6192 GCA_041677905.1 Alkalispirochaeta sp.
AAAGCCGAGAAAGAGGGATCCACTGTCGCCCATGAAAATCCGGGCCGGAGGAAAGTTGAAAACCAAAAATCCCGCCAGACTTCCCACCAATGCAAAGGCGAGAATGGCGGTTAACAAATTGCCCTGGCCAAGGGCAATGATGCCCATAAAAAACGCGGCAATCGCACTGTATCCACCGGCAAGACCATCGGCACCGTCGATGAGGTTTATTGCATTTGCAATGGACACGATCCACAGAATCGTCAACGGTATCGCAATGAAGATAGGAATCTGAATCGTGCCGATCAGCGGGAACCGCAGAGACTGTATCATGGCACCTGAAGAAACCACGATAATCCCCGATAGAATCTGGAAGAAAAATTTGAGCGGTGCCCGGAGATTGACAAAATCATCGTAAATACCCATGCCGTGCATGACGGCCATCCCCGCTATGATCAACGCCACCGACGTCGTGGACCACAGTTGGATTTGCGCAGGGCTTACGATAAGGAAAAACCCCAACATGGAGGCGATGAAAAACGCAAGGAAGATCGCGATTCCACCCAGGCGGGGGATGTTCTCGGTATGGATCTTACGGTAGTTTTTTTGGTCGTACCATTTGTACTTATGCGCAAAATGGAGGATGACGGGAGTCAGCATCAGGTTAGCCAAAAATGCGATGAAAATTATGGTCCCTAGACGAGTGGAAATACCGTTCTCCTTTCAGTGCTGATACGCTTAGTACCGATAGTAGTCATTTAGACGTCGATATGCCAGAGAGAGGCGTTGGGTAACCTCTGACGCAGTGTGAGATCGCCCGTTGTCATTGTGAAAGCGGTCTGGATGATATTCTCTAAGCAGCCTGCGGTAAGCGTCACGAATTTCCTCTTTTGTAGCGTTTTCGTTCAGTTCCAGATCGAAGAGAGACTGCCTGATTTCTCGGGGAAGGCGCGCTTCCTTTTCAGGTCGGGATACTACCGGAGGCGGACCTGATTGGAGATATTCTTCCAGCTCTTGCCACGCTTCGTCTTGATATTCAGAAGCACCGACCCTTGCATTGATCCAGGAAAGCACAAAAGTCTCCAATCGCTCCCACATAATGTACTATAGTGTACCGGAAAGACCTACCTGTTACTACCATCTGTCGGGTGATACACTGCCCGACGTGATCAGTACGGATGAACGGTTTGCATCGGATGTGACTGAATTTATGCGGCAGGAAATCAGGCGAAGCGGCGGACAGGAAGTTCTGTTCGTAGGGCACCTTGATTCGTCGGGTCTTGTCGTTACGGTAGAGGTCTTTGCCAGGGGCAGCGAGACATCGGTGGCGGCACCGGCAGAGTTCTGTGAACGGGGGGACGTTGTCATCCACAACCACCCAAGCGGCGTGCTCCGTCCCAGTGACGCCGATGTGGCGGTTGCGGCCCGCCTTGCCGAGTTAGGAATCGGTTCGGCCCTGGTCGACAACAACGTGGACAGCGTCTATTTTCTCGTTGAACCCTTGGCCCCGGCTGATATCGTTCCGCTGGATGTAAACGAGCTGGCAGCCCACATTGAGGACGGCGGCGCTGTTGCGGCGATGATGGCGGAATTTCGTGTGCGGCCAAGTCAGGTCGCTATGCTTCGTTCGGTTGCGGCCAGTTTCAACGACGACGCGGTTTTGGCCGCTGAAGCCGGTACCGGTGTCGGGAAGTCTTTTGCCTATCTGATTCCCGCTGTCGCCTGGGCGGCAGCAAACCGGGAGAGAGTTGTAATCGCGACGGCAACGATTAATCTGCAGCAGCAGTTGATAGAAAAGGACCTCAAGACGGTGCAAAAAGCGCTGGGTACCTCCGTCGCAACTGCTCTGGTAAAAGGGCGGGGGAACTACCTGTGTCCCCGACGTCTTGAAGAACAGCGGGAAGAGTCCCCGCTTTTTGGCGACGATGAGACCTTCAAGGCCATCGCAGAGTGGGCCGGCACAACGGCGACCGGCAGCCGAAGTGATCTGCCGTTCTACATTACCGACGAGCTCTGGAGCAGGGTTAACAGTGAAGCCGATACCTGTTCGGCCGCCCGATGTCCAAACCGGGAACGCTGTTTTGTCCTGGCCGCCCGAAGAGAGGCGGCGGCAGCCCAGATCCTGGTGGCGAACCACCATCTGGTGTTCAGCGATCTTGCGATCCGGCGCGCCGGAGCCGGATGGGAAGGGACGGCAGTGCTGCCCGCCTTTCAGCGCCTGATTTTCGATGAAGCTCATAACCTCGAAAGAGCCGCCACCTCCTTTTTTTCAGATTCCGTCAGTTTTCACGCCATTAACCGACAACTCGGACGTCTGCTCCGGCGGCGCGGAACGCGCCGATTTGGTCTCGTGGAACGAATGCCCGGGTTGGAGAGTTCCCCCGATCTGCTAGGGGCCGTCGAAACTGAAATCGATCGTGTCAGGGCACAGGCGGAACAGCTGAACGACGCTCTCGTTGCTTTTGTCGGTGAAGAAGGAACGTGGCGTCTGACGGAAAAGACGGTTGCCGTGTTTCGCCGGGACATTGCCACGGTCCTCTCCGACACGTATCGGGCGCTCATGACGCTTGCGGCCCGTATGACGGCGGTGTCCCGCGGAATAGATGACAAATACCGGGAAGACCCATCTTTTCTTCAGTGGGTTGCCGTAACTCGGCGAGTGGAATCAATAGGCTCCGTACTGGATCGGTTTCAGCAGGGCGAATACGACGACGAATCCGTCTTCTGGCTGGACTACCACCGAAGTGCCCGAGGTCCGGGATGGGTGGGTGTAATTATCACACCCCTGGATCTGCGAGATCTCATGGAAGAGGCGGTGTTTGCCCCCTATCCGACGGTAGTTCTGACCAGCGCGACTCTGGCAGTCAACGGTTCTTTCGCCTTCTGGGCCGACCGGATCGGACTTCCTTTGGCAGAGGACCGTACAATGGCGGAGCAGTATCCGTCACCTTTTGATTACGCCCGAAGGGTGTTACTGGCCGTACCGTCGGACGCCCCGTTTCCGGATAATCCGCAGTACAACGGCTTCCTCGCCGTACTTGTACAACGTCTGGTAAATGCATCAGGCGGAGGAGCACTGATCCTCTTTACATCGTACCGGCAGATGACTGAGATATTTAACGCAACGGCACCGTTTCTGGAAGCTCGGGGGTATCCGTGTATTCGTCAAGGAACCGATGATCGGGGCAAACTGTTGGACCAGTTTCGGGAGGAGAACAGCGGAGTTCTCTTTGCTACAGACAGTTTCTGGGAAGGTGTCGATGCCCCGGGGGATACCTTGCGGCTTGTGGTTGTCTGCCGTTTACCGTTTCGCGTTCCTACCGACCCGGTGCAAAAGGCCCGCGCCGAAGCAGTGGAGGAACGGGGTGGAAACGCCTTTATAGAGTTCAGCCTGCCTCAGGCGGTGACCAGATTGAAACAGGGATTTGGTCGGCTTATGCGGCGATTTGATGACTACGGTGTGGTTGTGGTCACAGATCCGAGGATGATCCGGAAGCACTATGGCCGTATATTCTGGGAGAGTCTGCCGCCTGCCCGACCGGTGATTGCCGTCGGTGAGGAAGTCGTCGAGGAGGTGGCGGCACATTTGGCGAAGATGCGTCGGGAATGACTGTCTGTCCGCACCGTAGAAACCAAAAAGGCCACCCGGGAGGGCAGCCTTTTTGGTTGAGATTATCTGCTTCTTCAGGAAGCGGCGGTACCTCAGTCTGCAATTACGGCGAGAATATCGCCCATCGATAGAATCAAGTGGTCATCGCCGTCAATTTTCACGGTGGTCCCTGCGTACTTGTCAAACATGACACGGTCCTTAGGTTTCACCTTGATTTCTTCTTCATCATCTCCAACGGCAATTACCGTGGCGATCTGGGTCTTTTCTTGGGCAGTTTCCGGAATGAAGAGGCCACTTTTGGTTTTTTCCTCTTCCTGCTCCATTTTTACTAGTACACGGTCACCTAGCGGTTTAACAGTCATGCTGTCCTCCTGATACGTAATTCACTGTGTGTGTTGTTTTTGGAGAATTAGTCCGTGGCAAATATACCGATGAGTTTCGTTGTGGTCAAGAAAAAAACGGAAAAGGACGAATGATGTACCGAACAACCCGGAACCAGGAGAATGGAGGTGTGACATTTTCACCCTATTTCGCGGCATGATTACCAATTTGGGTCGGAATGACGCAATTTGTGCTGATTGGGTTTTGCGATTGGAAGGAAATTAAAAACATAAGTACTTAGATAGTAACAAATTAACTGCCAAACGAGTTGGATGTTCGAGTTGGCACGTCCTTTGCTTCTATATTGGCGGAGGTATCCAATGGCCGCAACCACAACAAAGACTCGACCCGTATACAGTCAGTCCCGACGGAGTGACGACGAAAACGTACTTTCGATGTATTTGAAAGAGATCAACAAGGTATCTCTTCTGACACGGGAAGAGGAAGACTACCACGCACGCCGAGCAGCCAAAGGCATCCAGGAGTCCAAAGACGCTCTGATTCAGGCAAATCTTCGGTTTGTCGTCAACGTGGCAAAAAAATATCAGAACCAGGGGCTGCCCCTGTCGGACCTCATCAGCGAGGGTAACATCGGTCTTATGAACGCTATAGAACGATTCGATGTGGACAAGGGGTTTCATTTCATATCTTACGCCGTCTGGTGGATCCGCCAGGCTATTCTAAAGGCGATTTGTGAAAAATCCAGAATGATCAGACTTCCGCTGAACCGAGCCAATGAACTCGTGCAGATTGAAAAGGTCAGGAAGGAAATTACCGGATCCAAGGGTGAAGAGGCGGAGATCAGAGAGATCGCCCGGACGCTGAATATGACTCCCGAACACGTTGCCGACCTGGTCAATATTTCGCGGGAATTGGTTTCGCTGGAGACACCTGTTTACAACGAAAAGGACTCGTCGGTGCTGAGCGACTTCATCGAAGATAAAAGTTACATCGTACCGGAACAGCTTATCATCGAACGTTCTCTGAAAGACGATATCAACGAAGTTCTCTCTACGTTAACCGACAAGGAAGCGGATATTATTCAGTTTCGTTTCGGCCTCAACGGCCGCACTCCGCTCTCCCTCAAGGAAATCGGGGATCGGTACAGTCTGACGAAGGAACGGATTCGGCAAATTGAGAAGAAAGCGCTCCGGCGACTGCAGCATCCCAATCGCGCCCAGTACCTAGAAGCGTATATAGCCTGAAAAGGCCAAGCGGCCCCGCTGTCAACCCGCCGTTGACAGCGGGGCTCTTTTTTTGTAATTTTTGTCTCAAAGAATTTGGGGCTCAAAGTAATGTTTCGAGTCAAAACGTCATAAATTTACAAATTATCGGGGGTTATCTTAACGATGGCAGAAAAACGGGTCTATTTTTTTGGAGATGGGAAAGCCGAAGGTTCGGCAGAAATGAAGCAACTCTTAGGCGGTAAAGGTTCAAACTTACACGAAATGTCCAGTCTTGGAGTAAGGGTCCCTCCGGGGTTTACCATCACGACAAAAACATGTGATGAGTACTTCAAAAACGGAAATAAGTACCCCAGCGGTCTGGAAAAAGAGGTTCTTGAGCACGTTGGTCGCCTGGAGAAACTGATGGGCAAGAAACTTGGTGATGCCAAAGACCCCTTGCTCGTTTCTGTGCGTTCCGGGGCTGCCGCGTCTCTTCCAGGTATGATGGACACGGTTCTGAACCTCGGTATGAACGACAACGCGGTCAAGGGCCTTGCCGAGGTTTCGGGTAACGAGCGGTTTGCCTGGGATGCATATCGGCGGTTTATCCAGATGTTCAGTGATGTTGTGAAGGGTACTTCCATTGAACCCTACGAAAATGTCCTGGAATCTGCAAAAAAAGCCAAAGGCGTCGAAGAGGACACGGATTTAGATGGATCTGATCTTGCCAAACTCACCGACGAGTACAAGAAGATCTACAAAAAGGTTACCGGAGAGGATTTTCCCCAAGATCCGATGAAGCAGTTATGGGAGGCCATCGGCGCCGTGTTCGGCAGCTGGAATAACCCCGAAGCCGTAACCTACCGCCGAATCAGCGATATCAAAGGACTGATTGGTACGGCAGTCAACATACAGGTGATGGTATTTGGTAACCTTGGTGATGATTCAGGTACGGGTGTGTGTTTTTCCCGGGATCCATCTACTGGTGAGAAGGTCTTCTACGGTGAGTATCTCATTAACGCCCAGGGGGAGGACGTTGTTGCCGGGATCCGGACA
>JBAYPC010000171.1:0-6180 GCA_041677905.1 Alkalispirochaeta sp.
CCTCGTCGTTCACCGCCCCCTTATAGAGGGTCAGACTGTGCGCTTTTGGCTCCAGGTGCCGTTGAACCGTCCGCAGGTCGATATGCTGATCCTCGTGGGGGAAATAGACCCCTCCAAGGAAGGCATCACCACCGACACCGACCATTTCGGCGTCAAAGCGGTACTTGCTGAACATACCGCCGAATGCGGCAGTGTACCCGTGGTACACGGAATCCCGACCAACGGTTGCCATACCATTTGAGATATAGGTTGAATCGATGTTGACGTTCTGAACGGAAAAGTACTCCACCTGACCGGCGTCACCGACGACGATATTGACCCCCTCGTTGTAGAATATCTCACCTTCGTCGTCCTGGACCGTCCGGGATACCACAGAGAACCGGGCGCCTTCCTCTCCGATAACTACTATCTGCGGTGCCCGGAGATCACCGTCACCGTCGTCATCAAAAGAGACGATAAAGGGTTCCTTCAATTCCAAAAATTTAGGTACATAGAGAATGGCGCCGTGGGTGATCGTCGCATAATGCCACACCGACAGCCTGTTGTCGGCGTTGGCTATCCCCTTTAAAAGGGCTTCCCGTACGCTGGACAGAATCTGTTGATCCAGGCCTTGTCCATCCAGACCGTCCGCCACCGCTTCTTCAATAGAGATAAAGACCACACCCTTTTCGGCAAGGCCTTCGGCCAGGGCACGGCGTTTCACTTGAGTGCCACTGAACTCCACAATGCCGGACTGCACAACCGGTACTTCTACGCCCTGAGGTAGACCGGTAGATGAAGAAAGTCGATATCGGTCAAAATCGTAGGACGAAACGTCACTGCGACGGAACTCCTCATCTTGAGCTGTAGGCCACTCCATATCACGGAAACGGTCCAGCGCCACCCGGCGGACATCGGTCATCCACTGCGGCTCCTGTCGTCCAGCTATGAAACGCTCAACTGCCTCAACAGCAGGATCCGTAACTATTTGACTGCTCATCCGATGGAGCCCTCCATTTCAAGTTCAATGAGGCGGTTCAACTCCACCGCGTATTCCATAGGCAACTGCTTCACCAGAGGATCCAGGAAGCCGTTGACAATCATCGTCGCCGCTTCTTGCTCAGTGAGACCGCGGCTCATCAGATAGAAGACCTGGTCATCCGAAATCTTGCTGACCGTCGCTTCATGTTCAATCGAAACGTCTTCGGACTTGATGTCCATGTAGGGATAGGTATTGGTGGTGCTGTCACCGTCAATCAGCAGGGCATCGCATTCGACCTTACACCGGGCATTGTGCACACCCTCTTCGACCTTTATGTGCCCGCGATAGGTGGCAGTTCCACCGTCCTTACTGATGGACTTTGAGGTGATCTGAGAGCTGGTGTTGCTGGCCGCGTGAACGATCTTGCCCCCCGAATCCTGTTCCTGTCCCTTGCCGGCAAAGGCGATGGAAAGAACTTCGCCATGGGCTCCGTCTCCCATCAGGTAAACGGCCGGGTACTTCATAGTCCGTTTGCTGCCCAGATTGCCGTCAACCCACTCTACTGTGGCGTTCTTTTGGGCTACCGCCCGTTTGGTTACCAGGTTGTACACGTCACCGGACCAGTTTTGAATAGTGGAGTAACGCACCCGTGCGCCTTCAAGGGCGATGATTTCCACGACGGCGCTGTGGAGACTGTTGGTTGTGTACACCGGAGCGGTACAGCCTTCAACGTAGTGCACAAAGCTGCCCTCATCGGCGATGATCAGAGTTCGCTCAAACTGACCGAAACTCTTGGAGTTGATCCTGAAATACGCTTGCAGGGGAACATCAACATGCACCCCCTTGGGGATGTACACAAAGCTCCCCCCACTCCAGACGGCGCTGTTCAGTGCGGCAAACTTGTTGTCGTTATAGGGAATAATCGTACCAAAGTACTTCTTCACGATTTCCGGGTGCTGTTCGACCGCCAGTTCCGGTGAGAGAAAGAGAACACCCTGTTTTTCAAGTTCTTCCTTGATACTGTGGTAGACGACCTCGGAGTCGTACTGGGCTCCCACGCCGGCCAGAAACTTCTGTTCCGCCTCGGGGATACCCAAACGGTCATAGGTGTCCTTGATTTCCGGCGGAAGATCGTCCCAACTGCGGGCACCTGCCGTTTCAGTAGGCCGCGCATAGTAGTAGAGTTCGTTAAAATCGATATCGCTTAGATCGGCCCCCCAGGACGGCATCGGCTTGGAGTTGAACACCTCCAGTGATTTCAGTCGAAACTCCAGCATCCAGTTCGGTTCGTTCTTCGCCGCGGAAATTGCCCTGACCACGTCGGCATCAAGCCCTTTGCGAGTCTTGAAAACCGATTTGTCTTCGTAGTGGAATCCGTATTTATAATCGCCTATGTCAACTTGTGGGCTGCTCAATTCGTGCCTCCTCCTGAATATCGTGCTCTTTCTTGACCCAGTCGTATCCCTCGGCCTCCAGCTCTTTTACCAGCTCATATCCGCCGGAGGTAACAATACGCCCCTGGTACATGACATGGACGTGGTCCGGTTTGATGTGCTCAAGAATTCGCTGGTAATGGGTGATAATCAACGCGCCAAAATCGGTCTCACTTCGAAGTTTGTTCACACCCTGGGCCACGATTTTCAACGCGTCGATGTCCAGGCCGCTGTCGGTCTCATCAAGAATCGCAAACTGCGGTTCCAGCATAAGCATCTGAAGAATCTCCATCCGCTTTTTCTCACCGCCGGAAAACCCTTCGTTCAGGTAGCGGTTGATAAACTGCTGTTCGATTTCCATATACGTCAGATTGGCCCGCAGGTTCTTGACGAAGTTCTTGCGCCGGGGATCACCCTGGTCAAACCGGATTTCCGTTGCCCGTTTGAGAAAACGACCAACCGATACGCCGGGGATTTCCACCGGATACTGGAAGGCGAGGAAGAGACCCAACCGCGCCCGTTCATCGGTATCCATTTCCAGGATGTTCACACCGTCTACCAGAATCTCTCCGCCGGTCACTTCATAGGTCTCGCTGCCGAAAAGGACGTTGGAGAGAGTCGACTTGCCCGACCCGTTGGGGCCCATCAGGGCGTGTACTTCTCCGCTGTGGAGCGTCAGATCGACGCCGTTTAATATTGGAGTGTCCCCTATACGTGCCTGCAGATCCTTGATCTCAATTTTCATTCCTGTCTCCTTGTACTGTTGTGTGCTTGAATGTGTGTCCCTGACGCGGTGTTTTTGAAGCGGTGCTCCTGGATCAGATGGGATATCCCAGTTCCAGGCGGGCTTCTTCGCTCATGAACTCAAGACTCCACGGGGGGTTCCAGACCAGATTGGTAGCAACATTGGCTATACTGTGGTCCTCCCGCAACACCGTAATAATGTCGTTGTTAATAGTATCGCCCAGCGGACAAGCCGGTGTCGTGAGGGTAAAATCCACCTCCACCTGGTCTTCCGATACATCCACCCGGTAGATCAATCCGACGTCTACTATATTGAGACCGAGTTCCGGATCGATAACCTTTTTTAATGACTCAAGTATGTCAGTCTTGCTAACCATTGTTCACCTTCCCTAACTTATGTGGTAAGGTACTGGTAAATGGCAGTGACCTTCAAGCACTTTTCCCATTTTTCGGAACGATTCTTCTCAGGAAGCCCCATGGAGGTCCAGCGATGAGCGTCCTTCTCATAACCGGCCACCCAAACCCGGGTAGTTTTAACCACGTTGCCGCCGACAGGATCATCAGGGTCCTCGCAGAAGAGGGTATTCACGGGTATTCTCATGACCTCTACGCGGAACACTTCCAGCCGGTTCTCGAAAACGAGGAAATCCGGCGGCGATTCAGTTTTGACGAGAGTTTTATCAGTCACGTCCGGGAGCTTCAGGAAGCGCGGGGGCTGGTAATCGTCTATCCCGACTGGTGGGGAATTCCGCCGGCTATTATAAAAGGGTGGGTCGACCGAATTTTTCGGCCGGGCATTGCCTTTGACTACGAAGGTCCAGAGCACATGAAAAAACACCGAGTACCGCTTTTGACGGGAAAAAAGGCGCTCATCTGCAACACCACCGATGAGACTAATCCCCTGAGCCAGGAACCGATGCGAACAATCTGGCGGGATCGGATACTCAGTCACGCCAGCATCGATACGATCTGCTTTAAGACTCTCTACAACGTCCGGGAAAGCACCGGCCGACAGCGCAAGGCGTGGCTGGAAGAAATCGATACGATTGTCCGTCGCCTTTTCAGCGAGTTTTAATTTTCTATGATAACAAAATTTATTGAACCATGGATCCTTATACCCGGCGTGTTCGTTGTCGTACTGACGGTCCTGGGAGTGCTTTTGGTTCGCACCGGCGGGGCTCACTCAAAACATGCCCGGCGAGTCCCGGTAATCGGTTGGATCGTGATCGCGGTCGCCCTCAGTCTCTACCTTCTCTCAACGGAGGCGGTGTCCCGATCGCTCCTGGGAAATTTGGAGCGGTCAACTGTGGCGGCCACATTAGAGGATATGCAGGACGCCCAGGCGGTAGTCGTTCTGGGCGGTGGAGTTGTGGCGGATGCGCCTTCCGAGGAACTTCTGTCCGGGTATGGCCGGGACAGCCTGGCCCCCGAAGCGGAATCCCGTCTGCTCTATGGTATGCGTCTTGCTCAGCGACTTGGTGTTCCCATCGTGGTCACCGGCGGGCGGGTGTTTCCCGATGACCGGGTAGATACCGAAGCGTCCGTAGCGCAGCGGCTGCTCCTCGATCTGGGGTTTCCTGCCGAGCGGATCATGGTGGAAGAAAACAGCCGCACCACCGCTGAAAACGCCCTTTATACGGCCCGGCAGTTCTCCTGGGACACCGTGGTAGTTGTGACCAGCGCCTGGCATATGCGCCGCGCCATTGGGGCATTTCGGCGTACCGATATGACCGTCTACCCCGCCCCCGCTCCCTTTCGGACCGATCGGCGCTCCCTAAAGGCCGTTCATTTTATGCCGTCGGCAAAAGCACTGTACAACAGTTCACAGTTTGTCCGGGAAACTCTGGGGCACTGGTATTATCAGTTGGTCCGGCTGTAGGAACGCAGGATAGCCCGGCAGCTTCCAAGGTAAGAGGTGCCGAACAGATTCAGGTGGTTCAGAAGGTGATAGAGGTTGTACACGTCCTTTCTGCGACTGAACCCCGGCTCCAGGGGCCATTCCTCGTTGTAGGACCGGTAAAAATCTCCGCCGAAACCACCGAACAACTCAGTCATGGCGATATCCGCCTCACGGTGGCCGTAGTACACCGCCGGATCGATAAGAACCGGTTCTCCCGCAGGGCCGACAATCACGTTTCCACCCCAGAGATCACCGTGGAGTAGCGACGGTTGCGCCCCGTCGAGAGGCGGCAAAAGCTCCGGCAGTCGCCTGATGATGATCTCCACCTGCTTTTCCATAGCGGCGTCGGCATAGCCCTGTTTCCGGGCCAGACGAAGCTGAAAGAGCAACCTCTTTTCTCCAAAGAAACGGAACCAGTCACTGTCCCACCCATTTAATTGCGGGGTAGAACCGATGTGGTTGTCCCCCTCAAACCCGCACCTGTCGCTGCGCCGGTGCCGATGTAACGCCGCAAGGGTACGTCCCAAATCCCGGTAGAATTCCGTCGTTTGCCGACCCGGCTCGATATGCTCCAGGAAAAGAAACTGCCGGGACGGCGATGTAACTATGGCCAGAGGCTGAGGTATCCGGGGACCCCTGTCCGATGTCAGTGCCCGCAACCCCCGCGCTTCTTCCGTAAAAAGGCCTTCATGTCGACTCGAGTTGGTCTTTACGAATACGGTCCGGCGATCGGACAGCTCTACTGCCTCGGTCTTGTTGATACTGCCCCCGCCGATGGGCCGGCGGCGGCTCACCGTTACCGAGGGGCCATATACCACGCCGACGACGTCTTCCAGGGAAGCTGTCGGTGATTCAGATTCAAAAGAGATGTCATCCACGGTGGGTCACGGCAAATTGCCCCTCTCTATTTCGTCAAGAATACGTGCACAGGTGCGTTCAACCATCTGATATACCGTTTCAAAACCCCGTTCACTACCGTAGTAGGGGTCAGGTACGTCGGGAGCTTCTTTCACCGACGCAACTCCATCACCGGCGACTTCCGGATCAAACTGGCGGAACATATACAGTCGGGTCGGACGCTGTCCGGACGGTGTACTCTTCATTCGCCGCTGAATGTCCCGGTAGTGCCCCCGATCCATGGC
>JBAYPC010000172.1:0-6150 GCA_041677905.1 Alkalispirochaeta sp.
AGCCCCGAACAAACCGATGTTTGCCACAAGGAGGGCGGCGGTAATCGGTGTTCGGAGGCGAGTATGAAGAATGGCAAGGGCGACCACACCGCCCGTTCCTGCCGCAATGAGAAAGATGTACAGGAACAGGACGACATGATTCACCCGCCGATGGTACTACAAATCGCTGTTCAGCCGATAGACGGTACCGATACCGGCGTACCATCCGTTGAGGGCGGTACGATCGACGGCAGTCACCAACCGTATCGGTGAACTCACTCGTCCCCCCGCCTCGACGGTAAGGCTCCAGCTGCTGTTGAAGGCAACTCGGATGTCGATTCCCGCCGAATTGACGACAATCTCTTCCCGGTCGATAATCTCATCGGTCCAGCGCAGGTCGTCCCGATAGGGACGTTCGTACCGCAACTGGACGATACCATGGGCACTTCGAATCGGTATACCGATCTCGACCCTCTCTCCCAGCGTTACAAACGGGCGAAGACCAAGCCCCATCCATCCGACTTCACTCTGAAACTTCTTGCCGTGACCGTCGGTGTATGAACGCTCCATCGTGTGAACGGCTGTGCCGCTGAGTTGGACATCCAGCCACGACGCCGTTCGGACGCCGCCGGAGATATTCAGCTCTCCGACGGTCCGCCCGTCGAAGGTCCCGGCGCCGGTGCCTATTCCCAGGTCGATTGGGGGCAGTGCCGTCGCCGTTCCGACGACAACTCCGGTACACAGCAGCAGTACGATTGCTGCAATTGACGGTCTTTTGCTACGGTTGTTTTTCTGTGTCATAGACTTCTCCTTGTAAGAACGCGATCGCGGAATTCCCTGACGAAGCGTTCCGGTTGTTGATACGGCACGTTGTGCCCCGACTGTTCAAACCACACAAATTCTTTGTGCGGCGCTTTGAGTGCTTTGTAGTAGCGATAGGTGATATTCTGAACGCACGTTTCGTCGTACCGACCCGTAAAGAAAAACACCGGGACGTTTACGCTCGGGATCGTCCGTTCAAAATCGAGGTCGTTCAGTTGCGGGTACACTCTGGAGACTCCCTTTAAGAGACCCTGGAGAACGTGGATCGAATCCAGCAGTGTGTATTCCCGAGGAAAGAGCAGTGCGGCAAAGGACGGTTCCGGTGCAGGGTGGGGTGAGTAGACGTGTACTTTCTGAAAAAGGTACAGGTAGTCCCGACCGCGTTCCGGTGAGTACGGAGGTGGGCCGATCTCCGTCAAATGACGCACCACCCGCCGATCGCCCCGAGCCGCCGCGGCCGAAAGCGCCAGATCGTACCCGTGTCGGTCGTTCTCCCGGGCGTTTACCTGCTGGGCCACCCCGACGTAGGCCGAATACAGGTCCGGTCTGCGGTCGGCCGCCATCAGGCCGATGACACTTCCCCAGGAGTGACCGACGAGGATTATTCTGTCCTGATGAAACCGGTCCCGCAGGTACTCGCTCATCGCAATTGTGTCGTCGACGAAGTCTGCAACCGTTACGGTGTCCCAGTCAGCAGCAGAGAAGGACATACCCACACCCGGTTGATCCCAGTTCACCAGGACCACGTCTCGTTCCAATGCACCCAGCGATGAACGGGTCCACCCCGTTTCAGAACCTCCAGGGCCGCCGGCCAGCCACAGTACCACCGGCGCGGTACGGTCGTTCCCCCGAATAACGACACCCTGGTCACGGCCGTTGACGTGTACGTGTTCCCGTACTGCAATTGAGCCGGGAATCGGTTTCCCGGCACTTCCGGTAATCGGTGCCGTACCGGCGCACCCGACTGTCGCCACGACGGCAATACCAACGATCGCCGGCGAACACAGTCTCCACCATCTGGTCTGTCTTCTGTTTTTTCTTTTGATCATGGCACCACCATTCCCCCACCAGGGGTCCGGGCGCCATATGAATTTCGTCGTATTTCACCGAAATACGACGGTAGTTGTGCGAGTCCTTACAGCAGTAACAAATCCGTCTGTGCTATAAATAACAACCGTGGTAATATTCTCCAGGTCGTCTGCCGTGTTACTGAGTTCAGGATCAAGGGCACTCAAAAATCCAGTATCTGGCAGTCGCCGGAGGCGAGCGGGTGAACCGAAAACTCTTACGTCATCTATCTCCCGTCTTCGGATTTATCATTTTCGCCGTTGCTGCGGTCGTTCTCTATCATGAATTAAAAATTTACCATCCACGAGACATCTGGCAAAATGTGAAGAGTCTACCTGTGTCTCTGGTGCTGCCGGCGTTGATCCTCTCTCTGCTGAGCTACGCTTTTGCCACCGGCTATGATTTTCTTGCCTCACGATATGCGGGTAAGAAAATCCCCTACGGTAAAACAGCCTTGGCATCGTTTATCAGCAATACATTCGCCAACTCCATGGGCTTCGGACTTCTTACCGGCGGCTCGATGAGGATGCGTATGTACTCCTCCTGGGGACTGTCAATCCCTGAAATATCGAAATTGATCGTGTTCTACACACTGTCTGTATGGCTGGGGTTCTTCACACTTGGAGGAGTGGTTTTATCACTGGAACGAATACCGGTTCCAAGCTCGTTGCACCTGCCCATCAACAGCCTTCGTCCACTGGGGTTTGTTTTTCTCTTGCTCGTTTTTTTGTATGTGATTGTAACAGTCTTCCGGAAAAAACCTCTGGAAATCGCAAACCAGACGGTCGTCGTGCCTCCAGTACGAACGTTCCTGTTCCAGACCGGCATTTCCATCCTTGACTGGATTTGCGCCGGATCGGCCCTGTTCGTCTTGTTGAAGAGCGTTGTGGCGATTTCCTTCCCCACCTTTTTCGGTATCTACATGGTGGCTCTTATCGCTATTATCCTGAGCCAGGTTCCCGGCGGACTCGGAGTATTCGAGACGGTGTTCGTCGTTCTTCTTTCGGACCAGGCACCGGCCTCGTCAATAATCGGAATACTCCTGGTCTATCGCGCTATTTACTACATCATACCGTTGCTGATGGGATTGACGAGTCTTGGCCTCTACGAATTATCAACACGCAAGGAGCATCTCGACAAGGTCCAGGAGTTCTTCTCCCGCTGGTCGGCCCAGATGGTACCGAGGATTCTCGCCTTCGTGGTCTTTTTAAGTGGTGCCGTTCTTCTTTTTTCCGGGGCAACACCCGCTTTGGAAGCGAGAATCAACATCCTCACACGGTATGTTCCGCTTGCAATAGTTGAATCGTCCCATTTTCTTGCCAGTATCGTTGGTATACTTCTCGTTCTCACCGCCCGTGCCATTGTCAAACGAATCGACAGTGCATATTTCATATCCATAGCGCTACTCGTCACAGCCACAGTTTTGTCACTTCTGAAGGGACTCGACTACGAGGAGGCAGCAATTTCCATCTTTCTCCTTCTCATGCTGCTCCCGGCACGCCGTCAATTCTACCGTAAGTCGACCCAACTACTCTTCTCCGCTGATCATGGTTGGAACCTCGCTATCGTCTTTGTTGTCTCCTGCTCTATCTGGCTGACTTTTTTTTCGTACAAACACGTAGAATACTCCAACGAACTCTGGTGGATTTTCGCCGTCAAAGGCCATGCTTCCCGATCGTTAAGAGCTATTGCCGGCGTTGTTGTAGTTGCTCTACTCATCTCCTTCGGCAGGCTGCTCCGACCGGCTTATCGGGACAACCCGTCCGAATCGGTGGACTGGGACCGCGTCAGAAACATCGTAAACACCAGCGAAAACACCGACGCCAAACTCGCTTTGCTCGGGGATAAGCGCTTTGTCTTCAGCAAGAGCAGACGGTCGTTCATTATGTTTGGCCTTTCCGGAAGAAGCTGGATCAGTATGGGCGATCCCTGCGGTGATCCCGACGAAACCGTTGAACTTTTGTGGAAATTTAAATCCATGGCAGATAAATATGGCGCCTGGCCCGTTTTTTACGAAGTTGCGGCGGCCAACGTCCATCGCTACCTCGATATGGGGCTCTCCGCGTTCAGTATGGGCGAAGAAGCACGCGTTCCATTAAACGGATTTAACCTCAGCGGATCGGCCATGAAACAGCTCCGCTATACCTGCAACCACTTGCGAAAGGAGGGACTCGAATTTCAAATCGTACCGGCTGAATCGGTGCCTCAACTCCTGCCCGAACTAAAAACCGTCTCTGATGAATGGCTTGACCATAAAAACACCCGGGAGAAGGGGTTTTCTCTCGGCCTGTTCGATGAAGCCTATTTATCCGAATTCCCCGTGGCCATCGTAAAATCCACAGAAGGAATCGTGGCGTTCTGCAACGTTTGGCTCGGGGGCGGAATGAATGAAATTTCGGTTGATCTGATGCGCTACCGATCCAACGCACACAAGGGCATTATGGATTTTCTCTTTGTCTCTCTCATGGTCTGGGGCTCAGCTATGGGTTATCGGTGGTTTAATCTGGGTATGGCCCCACTATCCGGCCTGGACAACCCGGAGGCAGCAACTGCCTGGAATCGGCTCGGAACACTCGTCTACCGCAACGCCGAACATTTTTACCATTTCCAGGGACTTCGGCAGTACAAAGAAAAGTTCCATCCCGTTTGGGTACCCCGTTATCTCGCCTCACCCGGCGGATTTTCGCTTCCTAGAATACTGGCAGACATCGCATCTCTCCAGAACTACGGCTTAATGGGTGTCCTCACAAAATAGGACCCGCTGAGGTATCCCGCGATTCACAGCCACAATAAACGGTGCGATTCTATCTGAGTATATCCAAAAATTGGATGATGTCGCTCTGAATGTTTATTGAACTTCGTTCCGCTTACGGCGGACCGGGTCCGCCGCTGCTCAACACCGTTCACTGTAAGGGCAAACCGGCTCACCCCGATTATTGGACCCAAGGTAAATCCCTGGACGAACTCAAGGATCACCTCCGCGACCTCTAGGACGACCTGTCACGGTGAAGGCGCTGGTGCAGTGCCCGTACCTCTTCGGCCAGTTCCGGGACCGGCCCCTCAACGGGAATACCGGGAGCTATCTCAGAAACAGGGAGCGTACGAACCGGCGGCTGAGGTACGCCGAGTTCCGTCAACCATCGGCTCAACTGCTCTGATGAGCTGGCGTAGACGATACGGCCAAGACCCACCCAGGCGTGGGCGGCGGCGCACATAGGACAGTGCTCCCCCGAAGTATACACCGTAGCCTGCGCCCGCGCACCGGGCTCCATATTCTGCGCCGCCCACCGGGCCAGTTCAAACTCAGGGTGTTGGGTACTGTCTCCGGAGGCGATCTTGTTGCGCGCCTCAGCCAGAACCGCGCCATCAGCTCCCACCAGGACTGAGCCAAAAGGCTCGTCCCCCGCTTCCAGAGCCGCCTGTGCCAGCTCGACACAACGACGCAAGTGCCCAATATCCTTTTGGTTCATCTCATATCCTCCTGTCTGATTCTACACTCGACGACGCATATCCGCCGGTAAGTTAAGTTCGCCAAGACCACCCCTTCTGTCAACCGCGACCATGAATACCTTCGATAAAGCGAGAAATGGTAAAAAGAACTGCATCCCTTGCCGGTAGCGAATTTCCCGTACAAACAGTATACTCTACGTATGAAGACCACGATTGATATTCCTGAAGAGCTACTATCTGCCGTACAAATTGCGTCCAAGAAACGTACAAAAAGGGAAGCCGTTACGGTTGCACTTGAGGAGTACATACGAGTGCGACGTTCGGAAGAGCTGGTCACCCTCCTTGGTACCTTCGGAGAGTTCATGGACCAGGAGGAACTTGAAACCCTCCGTGGTGACTCGTGACACTGGTGGATACCTCGGCGTGGATTGAATCACTTCGGCAGGACGGTGATGTTTCAGTCCGGGCTCAGGTGGCAATGCTCCTAAAAGCCGGCCAGGTTGTCCTGTGCGACATGGTAATTCTCGAACTGTGGAACGGTGCGCGCGGAGAAGACGAACGTACCAAGCTCCGGCAGATCATCACAACTCTGCACCGTGTGCCGACAACTGAAGAAGTGTGGATCAGGGCACAGAACCTCGCAACCACTTGCCGCACCCAGGGAATAACAGTTCCATCTACGGACCTGCTGATTGCAGCCACAGCAAGAGTCCACAAGCTGACTCTCCTTGAGGTGGACCGTCATTTCCAGATGATTCCAGACGATGCCGCTACGGATGAAATTGACCTTTAGGAAAAATACTATCGTTTCAAACAATTTTTTGATTTATC
>JBAYPC010000173.1:0-6141 GCA_041677905.1 Alkalispirochaeta sp.
CGGTGGGGTGTGGTGGCGTATTCGGCCCATACTGATGAGGATCCCTGGCGTCACCGTATCGGCCCACGGCCGCTGAGGATCATGGCCCGGGAAGTCTACGGGATACATCCAACCGACCTTATAATCGACGAGGACGACGCCGATCTGATTCTGGCGTCCGACCATAACCGGGAACTGTTACGTACCGGTCGGATTCTCGTGGTACTCCATCCTTCTCAGATCCGCGTAATCGACTGACCGCATCCGGCGGCCACGGTGTCCGGCGGCCACGGTGTCCGGGGCCAGGCCTGAGGCCGAGTTCTTGACAGCACACCTCAAGCGTGGTCAAATACCGCCGACATGAAACGTTCGCCTCTACTTCTCTTGATTGTCTTTCTGTTCGGTTTTCTCATGTCCGGCGTTCTCACGTCCTGCTCACCAAAAACCGATGGCTATGCCGTCCTGATCTGGCCGGAGCCGACCACACCGGTCGGTGCCGGTACTATTCTGGAGTTGTCAAATCCAAACGATTCCGAAAAAACCGTTTTTGTCACAGACGGAACTACGAAGTGGATGACCGAGCAGTGGCGGTTGATCCGTTTTGATAAACGGGATGCCGCCGAGGCGTACAGCAACGCCTTTCTGCCGTGGCAGGATACGTATGCGAGAAGTCTCCGTACGGCTCTACCCGTTCGTGAACGTCCCGATCAAGCAAGCACACGGGTATACCGCCTTCGCGACGGAGAGTTGATGAAGGTTTTGAGTCGACAGGACCAAATGACCGAAGTAGGCGGGCTGGACGACTACTGGTACGAGATTCTCACCCGGGAGGGTATATCCGGCTGGGTCTTCGGGTACCATCTTGAACTCACCGGCGCAAGTGGAAGGGCACTGGACCCTCAGGAAGAGCACGATACCGTAGATCGAATCGTTCGAGATATCGCATCGGTACCGTGGCGACCGGCCTACTTCCAGACCATGGTCTCGTCGGGCCGGATCAACCTGAACGAATTTGCGCCTCCCTTCGGCCTCTTCGGGGATTGGGAGGACCGTACTTTCCGAATCGTTCTCCCGGATCTCCAACGGGTCTTTACCTATCAGGGGTACCAATCGTCGGACGGGCGTACCATCTCCTTCGACGGCACCGATCTGCAGATCGTCATATCTGCGGAAAATAAAATCACGGCGGAGTACACCGTAAACGGCCGCCGTCAAACGTCCGATTTTCAGCTCTTTGAAGACGACATTTCCCTGATCATTGAGGCCGAACGGGAGCGGCGGGAACAGCTGCTTCAGCAGTTTCTCGATCGTGGCCCGAACCTCATCAGCACCGCCTACGGTACCATGACAATCTCTGAAGACGGACGGGTCTCGTGGAACGACTTCGACCGCCTGGTGCCAAACGTCATACCCGCCGGTTTCACCGGCGCGGGGCGACTGAACTTCAATATCTACCCAGGCGATAGTCTGCGCGGCCGTTATGACGGTGCCGTCCAGCTCTTGGGACAGGACACGGCAATTCCGTTCCTCTACTCCTACACCGATGACGGTGTGAAGTTCGTCTTTGTTCCCGCCCGAAATATCGACGAAAACCGGGTGATTGCCGCCGAACCGATATCTCCCGTTGTGATCTTCTTTCGGTTTGTCCGGGGCTGAAGGACCGTAACGTGCTGTCGGCGGCTGATATCACCATGTCCTTTGGACCGCAAACCGTTCTTGACGGTGTCAGTCTGACCGTCGACAACGGTACGCGGGCCGGTCTCGTCGGTGCAAACGGAAGCGGTAAGTCCACCCTCCTTCGTATTCTATCGGGAGATGAAACAGCCGAATCCGGCACCGTTACCGCAGCACGAAACACCATCGTAGAGTACCTCCCCCAGCGAAATACGGTACCTCAGGAAACTACGGTATTTGAATACGCAGAAGAGGGGTATGCCCGGGAGCATCGTCTTTTTGAATCTCGCTCGATAACTGCGAACCGACTCGTCAACGATCCGGACAACCAGGCGGACTTGCAGTTCGTTGCAGATGCTGACCACTCCCTGGAAGAAACGGGGTATTACCGACGGGAGGAACACATCGGCAGAGTCCTCCATGGACTTGGCTTTGTACCCACCGACTTTTCCCGACCACTACATGAGTTCAGCGGTGGGTGGCGTATGCGAGCGTCCCTGGCAAAAAGTCTGCTCACCCGACCGGACGTACTCCTTCTCGACGAACCGACCAACTACCTGGACAGTGAGGCCCGCATCTGGCTTAGCGGCTTTCTTCGTACGTTCACCGGGGGATTCGTCATCGTGTCCCATGACCGCGCTTTTCTGGACGAATCGGTGGACACCGTTCTTGAACTTTTCCACGGCAAGGTTAAACGGTTTCGCGGCAGTTACACCACCTATGAAACCAAACGTCGGGAAGAACTGAAACAGCTCGTCGCCGCCTGGGAAACGCAGCAAAAACAAATCGCTAAACAGGAAGATTTCATCCGCCGTTTCCGAGCCAACGCCAACAAAGCAAAACAGGTGCAGAGCCGGATCAAGGTGCTGGATAAACTTGAACCCATCGAAATACCCGACCATCTCCGCCCGGTAAGTATCACCCTCCCTCCCCCAATTCACAGCGGGCGAACTGTTCTGACCCTGACGGAGGTCCACAAGTACTACGGTAACCTCCACGTCCTGGACGATATCTCCTTGACCCTCACCCGGGGGCAGCGCCTGGCGGTGGTCGGTCTGAATGGAGCGGGTAAATCTACCCTGTTACGCCTCTTATCTGGATCGGAAAAACAGGACAGCGGCGACATTCGGACCGGTACCGGTGTGGAAATAGCGTATTTTGCCCAGGACAGCGCCGACCACCTACCGGAAGACCAGACGATTCTTGACTACGTTACCGGTCGCGCCACCAATGCGGCGATTCCCCGAGTCAGGGACATCCTCGGATCGTTTCTCTTTTCCGGCGATAGTGTAAACAAACCGATAGCCGTCCTTTCCGGAGGAGAACGAAGCAGAGTCGCCATGGCCGCCCTGTTGGTCCGGCCGGCCAACCTGCTGATCATGGACGAACCGACAAACCACCTGGATATGACGAGTCAGGAAGTTCTTTCCCGGGCGCTTTCCCAGTATGAGGGAACGGTAATCGTCGTTTCCCATGACCGCCACTTTTTACGAGAGGTTGCCACGGATGTTCTCGCCCTCTGGCCGGCGGGCAGCACCGGTGAGGCTATTCCACCTCATCGTCGGCAGTTGTATCCGGGGTCCTACGGCGAGTTCGAGTCGGCCCGGCTCGGACAGGTCTTTCTGATTGACGGCGGTATAAAGGTTGGAGAAGACCGTTCGGAAAAAGAACAGGACGGTGACGGAAGTCTCACCGACTACGAGGCACAGAAGCAGTTGCGGTCGGACCTGAAACGGCTGGACCGGAGAGAACAGGAAATTCTGGCCGAGATCGATGAACTCGAGACGGAACACACCCAAATACAGGAAAATCTGTCACTGCCCGAAAACTATCTGGACGGTACCAAAGTACAGTCTCTTCAGAAAAAACTCTCGATCAACGAACAGCGACACCATACGCTGCACCAGGAATGGGAGCGTCTTGAAGGCGAACGGCAAAAACTGTCGGGTCAATAGCCGCTTCTCTTTGCAATTCGGAGAAATATCAGTAACTTCTCCCGCGATGAATCTACAGAAGGCCGACCGTGTACCGGTATTCCCGCTGGGCTTGGTGTTGCTGCCCCGCATGCCACTACCCCTGCACATCTTTGAAGAACGGTACCGTCAGATGATCAACCACTGTCTTGAACACGATACGCCCTTCGGCGTGTTACTCCATACCGGTTCGACCGTACAGACCGTCGGGTGTCTTGCCACCATCGATAGTGTGATCAACACCTATGACGACGGCCGTATGGATATTCTTGCCGTCGGAACCGAGCGGTTCCGGGTAAGGACGATGCGTGAAGATAAATCCTATCTCGAAGCAGATATCGAGATTTTCCACGACGATCCGGTCGCTTTCGATGGGAAGACTCAAATTGAGAAACTGGTTCAGACGGCGGTAATTGAGCTCCAGGAGTTTGCCCGGATATCGGGCTACACCCTTGATCCTGCCATGCTTGAGAGTATGGACACGGAGGCCCTCTCGTTTTTATTGGCTACAACCGACGTCTTCAGTACCGAAGAAAAGCAGCAGTTCCTTGAGTTACGTTCAACACCCGACCGGATGATCAGAGCCGGACGGGCGATCGGAGACCGTAAAGACCGATTGAGCATGTCCCGCCAAATCAGGACAATTCTCGGTATCCAGGACGACGAAGATATAACTCACTTCTTCAATTAGGGTTACCAATCTCACCGGTTTGGTGGCCCCTCGGGAAAATTACCACTATATTCTCAGCAGGATATACGTATGAAAAGAAAACTACTTTTAATCGCCCTGGCCGTCACGGTCGGCGGTTCACTTTTTGCGTCAGGCAGTGGCGAAGCGGGCAACGGGCCCGAACCACTTGTCGTTGGGATGGAACTCCAGTTCCCGCCGTTCGAGTACTCCGACACTAGCGGGAACCCCACCGGGATCAGCGTCGACCTCGCTCGGGCGTTTGGCGAGTACCTCGGTCGTCCAGTGGAAATTCGAAACATAGAGTGGACCGGGCTTATTCCGGCGTTGAGAACCGGCAGGGTTGATGTCGTTATCTCGTCCATGACGATCACCGAGGAACGGGATAAACAGATCGATTTCAGCATTCCTTACGCCCGGGCCGGCCTGACCCTTCTGGCCAACCGTAACTCCCCTGTTAATGCGCCGGCGGACCTGAACAGCTCCGATGTAGTCATCGCCGTAAAATCGGGCACAACCGGTGCAATTGCGGCTCAGGAACAGTTTCCGAAAGCGGAGGTACGTATTTTTGACAGTGTGTCCGCTTGTGTTCTGGAGGTCTCCCAGGGCAAAGCCGACGTATTTATCTACGACGCCCTGACAGTATACGAAAACTGGAAGAAAAACTCCGATACGACCAGGCCGATCTTTCAAGTTATCGAAGGAACCTTTAACAACTGGGGAGCAGGTCTGCCCGACGGAAGTCCGCTAAAACCGGATATAGACGCTTTTATCCGGGAGTTCCGCCGTGACGGCGGTTTCGATCGTCTGGCCGACGTCTATCTCAGTGACATCAAGACCATCTTTGATGAATCGGGGATACCCTTCTTCTTCGATATAGAAGACTAAATGGTACGGCAGCTCTTTTTTCTGCCGGTTCACAATGAGCAGGACCGGTTCAGGCACGTGCGTATTCTGGTAAATTCCCTGATCGTCGTTGTCCTGATGGCCCTGCTCTTCTGGTTCGCCTTCAGTCGTCTCAATTACCGTTTCAACTGGGGTTCCGTGTGGCGCTACCGGGAAAACCTCCTACGAGGGTTCGGTATGACCGTGGTCATCTCCGCCTTTTCTCTTATTCTCAGCATCGTCATCGGCGCCGTCATAGGCCTGGGACAGCGAGCTCGATTTCTGCCCCTTCGCTTTCTCAGCAAAACGTACATCGAAGTGATCCGGGGAACTCCTCTTCTGGTCCAAATTCTCATCTTCTTTTACGTTGTCGCCAACGCCTTTGGTATTGCCAACCGGTACGTTGTCGGAATCGTGATTATGGCGGTGTTTTCCGGCGCCTACGTCTCTGAGATAATCCGGGGCGGGGTGGAAAGTGTGGCGGCAAGTCAGCTCGAATCGGCCCGATCTCTCGGTTTTACCCGGATGCAAACGTACCGGTACATCATCGTTCCCCAGGTCATTACCCGGATTCTTCCACCTATGGCGGGGCAACTTGCTTCCCTGGTAAAAGACTCATCCCTACTGTCCATCATAGCGGTCAATGAGTTTACCCAGATGGCCCGGGAGGTGAATGCGAATACCTTTTCCACGTTGGAAAGCTATATCCCCCTTGCCGTCGGATACCTTGCCATAACGTTGCCCATCTCCATGCTGACCAGCAAACTCGAGCGGAAATACGCCTATGCGGATTGATATCAAAAACCTGAACAAGACCTTTGGTGATCACCACGTCATTCGAGACCTGACGGTGCAGATCGAAAATTCCCACGCTCTGGTTATACTTGGCCCCTCCGGTGGAGGAAAGACCACACTGCTCCGTCTGATTGCCGGTCTCGAGTA
>JBAYPC010000174.1:0-6130 GCA_041677905.1 Alkalispirochaeta sp.
ACCAATAGCCGTTACCGATTTTCTGCCATCGGACCACAAGCTGGATGTGTTTCGTCGCAGCCATTACCTGCGCGTTTCGCCGGCGGAACCACCGGCGGAACCAACGGCGAAACCAACGAAACACCCACGTCGGTCCGTACTGCCGGTGGTGATACATGGATTTTCAGCCATGCAGGAAGACTACCGTCGACAGTTTTGTCCCACTCCGGTCTCCGACCTGTCATTCGACTTACCGAAGGAAGCACCGATCAACGTCGCAACGGGACCGCACATACATCTCGGATGGGATACCCAAGCCACGTCAGATCAGCCGCCGACGCCGCCTCTGTTATTGCCGGAAACGTCGGCCTTGTGGCTTTCGGTCTTTGAAATTGTCCCCGGACCTACTGAAGGTGAACGGTGGTGGGAAAGCTGCCGGTGGTATCTCCGCTACAGTCGCCGGTTTACGAACCGTCCGGCGCCCCCTGATCAGTCGTCACCTGACCGGCAACCCTGACTCGATTCCGACCCGCTTCCTTTGCCATGTACAGAGCGGCGTCGGCCGCCTCGTTGACCTCAACAGCCGTCTCATATTCCGGGTACGCCGCAAGTCCTCCGCTGAACGTGACGCTGAACTCGCCGTCCGGGCTATAATGCCGAACTTTGCTGAAACGGTCGCGAATCTGATCTACAATCCGCCGGGCGTGAAAAGAACTGGTGTTAAACAGGATAACGCCGAACTCTTCACCACCGTATCGGCCGACGACGTCGGTTCGACGAAGACTTTCCACCAACAGACGGGCCAGACTTTTGATCACACGGTCACCGGTCAGATGACCGTAGGTATCGTTTACCCTCTTGAACCGGTCGATGTCGATCATGACGAAAACAAGCCCCGTTTCAATACGACCGGCCCGCTGTATTTCGTGGTCCAGACGTTCTTTCAAGTTGGAATGGTTAAGGAGACCCGTAAGAGAGTCCCGTTCCATGAAATACCGCATTTGCCGGGTTCGGGAGGCCCTCTTGCGCACCGTGCGAACCAGGTGTTCGAGACTGTACGGTTTCATGATAAAATCATCCCCGCCCTGTCTGATCGCCTCCACCTGCCGAAGGGAATCCTGCTCGACCGACAAAAAGACTATAGGAATGTTCACATAACTCTCGTTCTGACGGATAACGGCGGCAAGTTCGGCACCACTACATTCAGGCATGTACAGGTCCATCAAGATCAGTTCCGGTTTGTACTCTACCAGCACCCGAAATATGTGTCGCGGGTCGGTAACTACCGACGTAATCATCCCGGCCTGTTGAAGGGCCAGCGCCGTGGCGGAAACTTGTTCGGGATCGTCGTCGACAATGAGAACATGGTACGGTTCTGCCCACCGCTGTTTGAGCACGGTATCAAGCGAACCTGTCAGACTGCTCGTATCGATAGGAGCGGGTACAAAAACGTCACCACCAAAGCGGACCGCCCTCAAACGAGCCTTAAAATCATCTCTGTCCCCAACAAGAGCCGTTATTGTCCGACCGGGATGGGCAATTCGGATATTCTTCAAGTCCACCAATCGCTGAGACTTGGCGGCCAGGTAGTCGATATCAGCCAGGAGAATACACACTTCCAGTTGATCACCGGAAAAATCAAGCAGCTCCCCCGCTTCCGCCACGTCACCAGCCCGGACCAGGGTCATTCCGAACACCGCCAGTTGTTCCGCAAAGGACTCCGGCAGCGCCGGGATACTCCCCATGACAACTACCACCCGCTGGGCGTCCCGTTTCGATACAATCGGGGGAGACCTTCGCCTGTCCACAGATGACGTCAGTGATTCCATATCTTCGATTTTCGACCCCTCACATCCTATTATTGATTCCTATTATTGATTCCTATTATTGATCGAGATCAGCAATTTGTAACCCATTTCTTTCTTCACTCCATATTTTTCCCAGTTTATCCAGAGCCCACCGAGCGTGCTCCTGAAGAACAGGATCATCGGACCGACCGATTTCGCGAATCAGCGGTATCAGTCGATTATCAAAGGAGTTTGTCTCACTATTTCCCGCGGCAATAAGTGCGTTCCGTATCATCTTCTTTCGCCCCGCCCGCATCAAGGGCGAACCGGCAAATCGCTTCAGGAACTCCTCATCGGTTTTCATGGAGAGAATGTCCCGGAGCAAGACCGAGCGTCCTGCAATAGGTTTGGTAAATCCTGCCACATCGGTAACCTGGGCACGGACGTTCAGAGGACACACCTCCTGACAGAGATCACAGCCAAAAATCCAGGTCCCCATGGCCGACCGAAGCTCAACGGGTATGGGCCCGTCATGTTCAATGGTCAGATAGGAAATACATCGAGAGGCATCAATACGGTGAGGACCTTTCAGGGCACCGGTTGGACAGACGTCAATACACCGCCGGCACGTCCGGGGACAGGCACCGTGGTGTATCCCCGCCGGTTCCCCCGTTTCAAACGTCTTTGTTGAGAGAATCTCGCCGAGAAAGAACCAGCTGCCGTAGGCACCGTTGATCAACAACGTGTGGCGACCGGTAAACCCGATACCCGCCCGCTCACCGAAATGTCGTTCAGATAACGGAGTTGCATCGGTGAATGCCCGAAACTGTTCGTCCGGATATCGTTCAGCCAGACGGCGGGCAATACGTTTAAGCCGCTTCCCGAACTCTTTGTGGTAATCTCGCCCCCAGGCATACCGGGCAATCAGACCGGACGAGTCGCCACCCGACGCCAACTCACCCCCTGGCCGGCCCGGCCGCCGCTGGTAGTAGTTGAGCCCCGCAAAAATAATTGCCTTTACACCCGGCAGAATCCGGTCGGGCCGGAACTTTGCGTGGGCGTGACGGACCATAAAGTCCATCGTCCCCTGCCTCCCCTCTTCCAGCCACAAACGGTACTCTTCTTCCTGCTCCGCCGCCGGTTCCGGGTCGGTCACACCGATAAGCTGGATGTCTTCTTCCCGGAACAGCCCTTCCAGTTCCGTAGGAGCACCAGGCCACCAAGGTTCACGCACAATCACCGTTTACCACCAATCATCGCCAATCATCGCCGATCACTCTGAAAGGGTAAACGCCGATGGACACAGATCGGCAAGAACACAATCGGCACACGCCGGCTTCCGGGCAAAGCACACCCGACGACCGTGGTAGTTTAACCGCATGCTCGCGCTATTCCAGTACTCCTCCGGCAGAACCGCTGCCACATCTTTTTCAAGCTTTACCGCGTCTTTTTCCGTAGAAAATCCGAGCCGCCGGACAACTCGAGAAAAATGAGTATCCACAATAATCGCCGGAATACCGTGGATGTGCAGCAAAATCACCCCCGCCGACTTCCGCCCCACCCCACGCAACTTTGTCAGTTCCTCCATCGTCCCGGGAACCTCTCCCCCATGCCGTTCCACCAGGGCAGCCGCAGCAGCGACAATACTCTTCGCTTTCTGCCGGAAGAAACCAGTTGAATGAACCAGATCTTCCACCTCCGACACCTCCGCAGCAGCAAGAGCGTAGGCATCGGGAAACCGCGCAAACAGACCGGGAACGATAGTGTTTACCTGCTCGTCCGTAGTCTGCGCCGAGAGAATAACACTGACAAGCAGTTCAAAAGCCGACGAGTAGTCCAGCATACTCGGCGTCTCCGGGTAGAGCGCCGTAAGCCGATCTAAAATAGTGACAAACCGTCGGGTCTCATCCGTTTCCATCGCCCCAAAGTGTACCGTTTTCCCGCCCCCTCGTCAGCCGCCGGTCTTCCGCCGGTCTTCCGCCGGTCTTCCGCCCGTTGACTGCCGCGCCCACCTTCCATATACTTCGGAGTCGCACACGGGATGTAGCCTAGTGGCTAAGGCGCCTGCTTTGGGAGCAGGAGACCGCCGGTTCGAATCCGGCCATCCCGATCCACTGCACCCATAGCTCAGCTGGATAGAGCATCGGCCTTCTAAGCCGAGGGTCGGAGGTTCGAGTCCTCCTGGGTGCGAACAGTCCGCCGTCCCCGCCTCCACTTCTTTTTTTATTTTGAACCCTGCGGTTCTCTATCGTTTCTTCCTCCGGAACTGGAAAGCCCCACCCGCCTCGGTGGGCCTCGGGAATTCAAAACCTCGATCTCAAACCTGTGGCGGAGCCGGATATCAAAGTACATCTTCCTGCTTGGCAATACAGCTTATATGCTGTATTTCCTACCGTTAAATGGTCGTACCAGCGGTTGGAGGATCCTCAAAGAGCGAATCCCACGTTGAAGACGATTGCTCGTTTACAGGAACTGTTTGGCGCCGAGATTCTCCATGTATGACAGTGATCACCCTTCATATCCATTTCGATTGCAGCTTCTCGGTAAATAGCGAAGCACCAGTGTAGCCGTAATGGTCATGCACTATACTTTTGGACAATGAACCAACGCAAAAGACTTGTGATCGTCTGCGGAGTTCTTGCGGGTGTGGCAGCCGCCCTCTTCGCAGTGATATCGGCTCTGGCGAATTTCCCGATCCTGGACACGATGTTTGGGGCGACTTCTCAAGAGGCGTTTCAGGTGGCGAGCGCTCTCACTGCCCGGCAGATAGATCGCTACAGGTCGATGGTGTTCGTCGATTTTTTCTACGCAGTAGCCTACACGGCGCTTTTTGTCAGTGTTCTCCGGTTGTTCAGACTTTTTCGGCCCTGGGCGATGGTGCTTCGTAAAATTGGGGCGATAACTGCCGTAACAGCGGGCATCTTTGACTGGGTTGAAAACAGCGCGATTCTCCTGGTTCTTTCGGCTCTTCCCGAAAAATCATGGGTGATCGGTATTCTCGGCCCGGCGACCACAGTAAAGTGGACGGCTGTCGCCGTGACTGTAGTCATTATTGCCGTATTGGCAATTACCCGCCGAGGCGAGCCATAAGGATCACTTCAGGCCTATACTCAAAGTGGACGTTGTCAAAGAAGAGCCACTTCCCTCCCCAGACAAACCCCTCCGCTTCAAAGGCGTCGATCACCCCCTGGGGCACATGCCAGCGCACATCCTCCCCCAAGCGCCACCACTCAGGTACCCCACCGTCGGCGGCCCAGCGCCAGTACGCCCAGAGGCCCCCGTAACTCCTGGGCGTAAGGTCCACCGCCATCCCGTAGGCGTGATAACTGCGGCGCTGGGTACCGGCGATAACCCGCCAGTTGTACCCGTGCATCGCCGCCAGATTGTCTATGTACCGGCGCGTTTCCTCGTCGTCCTGCATGGCCCGGCGTATCCGCTCTTCTACCCGCAGCAGCGGTTTGACAACCAGGGGGTGAACCCGGGCGGAGACGTTGAAGATGGTGACCCACTCCATCGTCTGTTCCGCAACTGCCCGGGAGTCAATGCCGTACAGATCGTCCAGAAACGAGTTGAACCGTATTCGGCCGTCGTTGTCCCGATTTTCCGTTGAACTGGCCAGGCGCGCCTCCAGTTCGGGTGATACCTCCGGTACGGACCACTCTCCAAGGGTGTAGTTGTAAAAACGGATGGGGACAAACTCGTTCCACTCTTCCCGAACCGGATCGGGGAGAATCCGACCTTCCGCCCAGTAGTACCACGTGCCGTCAAGAAACAGCGCCCACTGCCCATCCCGAAGGGCAACCTCGGTAATGCGTCCGGGAAAGGCCTCAGCCAACGCGTTGATTTCCCGGAAGCCCGGCACCGTAGATCCCGGCGGGATAGAACCCGGCGGGAAAGCAGGATCAGAGGTGGTGCTCTCGCCGGAGGCCTGCCGTTCCGCTTCTGAACGGACGATGTGTTGCGTATCCCAACTGAGAACCAGCAGTGTGACAAGCGCGACAATTACAAGAAGGGCGGAAGTTGTCCGTATTGACATGCTATTACCACAATATCTATCGAAGAACGGCGAGAAACACCACCTTCCCGCTCGGTTCGTCGTCGTCTTCGTCAATGACGTCCAGGGTATCAAGGACGTTCCAACCCGATCGGAGGAGGATATCCTCCATTTCATCGACCGACCAGGGACGCTGCCGGTGGACTTCAGTTCCCTCAGGAAATGAGAAGACCGTCACCGCTTCCGGCGGAGGCCCCTTGTCGTAGGTCAGACGCTGTCGAAAGGGTATACCGTCAATGAGGCGGGGAATCGACGTACCGGTACGGCGCTCGTACAAGGCGGGTGTATTTACGTCCAGCATCAAGAGCCC
>JBAYPC010000175.1:0-6111 GCA_041677905.1 Alkalispirochaeta sp.
AAGCTGACTGAAGGATATGCTCTCCTCCAGATCAACTTCGGCAACACTGACCCGGAATTTCCGGTTCACCCGGTCCCGGACGCTGTGAACAACTCTCCGTTTGTCCTTAAGCGACGTAAGGTCGGGGATCTCAATAATAACCAGCAACATCGAAACAACCATGCTACACTCACTTAGTCAAACAAATTTCAGTCAAATAAATCGTCCAGACTGTCCATCGAAAGTGCAGTCCCCGTTCCTTCACGTTCCCCGACCGAGATTTCGCGGTCTTTCATCGGCAGAAAAACGCGGTTGTACTCCCTGGCAAGCTGATAGATATCATCTCGCTGGAAATCCTCGGGGATAACCACTTCCAGGGAATAACTGTGTTCGCTCATACCGCGCTGCATAACGTGAATCGGATCAGACACGGTCATGGCAAAATGCGGACCGTACAAAAACATGAACACAAGAACCATTGCAACAATCACCGCGAAGTACTTGAGATTATCAACCGCATGATCGCGGTTAATCGGTCTGAGATCTACAAAAAGAGAGACGTCCCCGTTTCGGAGTACCGTGTAATCATGGGACGTAAACTCCCGATCCAGGTAGTCCTGGCTGTACCGGCTGAACGTGGTAACTCCGCCCGCCTCTACGGCAAGAAGCCCCTTATTGGTCTCGCTGAACGCCCGCAGAGCTTCCCTGGGTGCCGCGGTAGCCAGGTCTTCTTCAACGATGTACGTCAGAGCCGTTGTCATCCCCTGTTGATAATCAACATCAAGCGTAGGTGTCGGTACAAACATGCCGACTACGGCAAGTATAAAAAGGGTAAAAACGAATGTTGACACCGAAGCAGCACTCACTAACGCAACGTGCCGTTGGGCCATTTCCGATTCGGTGTTCTTGATTCTTCGAAAAACCTTCAACACCCGCAGCAGTCGGAGAACCCGGGCAATCCGGATCGCTTTGACGACTTTCAGAACGTTGAGCATACCGCCAACACCACCAATCGGAATTCCCCCGGCCAGAAGCGCCAACACGCCGGGACCGCTGTTGAACAGTAAGAGGGGTATGCCGGCTGCAAAATCGATCCAGCCCAACTCACGCCAAAAATACCGCCGGAAACCGCGGAGCCGCCAGGCGTCGTAACTGCGTATGATAAACTCAACCGTAAAGAACAGGTCGAAGAAAAAACCGGCGATAAGCAGTCCGGTCCGGGTGGCGGCGTTCCAGGATAGAACCACCGCCAGCTCGTCGAAAAAAGTCTGAACCAGAACGAGAATGATTGCCAGAACAACTACGTTTTCCAGATATGTACGGGTCTTACTCATTTTAACCTACCAGACGTTCTCGGCTGCAATTTTGTATAGTTCATCGAGCATTTTCACATCAAACCCGTAGAATTTATGGTTTCTTCGAGCCGTTGAAAGCCAGCTCTTGTCGGAACTCTCCGCCCCCCGATCAACAGTGATACCGGCCTGATAATTGCGGCATCGCGCCCCAAAAATCGCCGAAAGCCGAGCGGTGGCTTCGATAAATCGATTTTCTTGAAAGGACACGTTGGCGTGAACGACGCTGGCCAGCGCGGCCTCGGGAATGGACTTAAGTTCTTTCTTAAGCGGCCCAAGAACCTTTTCGGCAACCTGACTCTGCACCATACCACTGGCCCGTTCAAACCCGGCCTGACCGGAGGAGCTGAAAAGAAAGATCGCCGGCTTCAGAAGCAAATTTAAAAGCACAAAATTGGCCACCTCGTCCTTGCCCATTCGCAGACGTTGGACCTTGGTCAGCTCGAAATGGATGTAGGACTTCCGGTAGAAGATCTCCTCCAGATAACGTTCAACAATTTCCGAGACGATGGCCGTATAGGAACCGGTAAAAGCACGTCTCACCTCCGGTTTGGCCAGCATACCTGCCATAAATCGGTATATCTCTTCGCCGACCTGCCGCGAATCCACCGAGTTCTCACGGATAAACTGTAGAAAAGTGTAGTCTAACCTCTCCGTTGCAAGTTGTCGAAGATCGGGTAGGAGCCGTTCATTAATTACCTGGTAGAGCGCATTGACGAGAAGGCTGAAAATCTGGTTCCAGTTTTTTCCGGGGAAAAACTGCTCAGAGCTCAGCGTAGGAGCCAAATGAGCGGCATTTCCATGCAAAAACTGGATGATCTGTTCTTCCTGCTGCAAAAGCGAAAACCCGTTCAACGCCGGATTCTGCAGGAGTCGACCTGTAAAAGCCTGTGCTTTCTGGCTCTCCGTGTTCATAATACTGTTAGAGGAAGCATACTATAGGGATGAGGAAGGGCTCAAGTCACGAATGAGAGAACAACAACCGCACTGCAACCGCACTTCAGCACCCAACATCACCAGCCACAAATCGGTTGTTGTCTCATCTACTCTCTCATCTACTCCTGGTCTGTGCCGGTTCCCGCCTCTGCTTCTGGTCCTGTTTCTGTTTCTTCTACTTGTTCCCCTCCGGAACGCCGCTGGACAGTCTTCAGACGTACCAGGAAGCTGGCGTCCGGTAAACCCCTTTCCCGATGAAGAAGCACCGCCGTACCTCCTTGATCTGGACGTGGGAGACACCGAAGTGGAGCTGTTCATGCTGGGTTCCTGGACTGCCCGCTCCCAGGTAACCCTGGGGTTCGCCCTTCATCCTCCCCTGCCGGATACGGGAAAGCGCATCACCTGGGGACACCCCTACCCCGACTTTGAGACCAATCTCTTTGACCAGACGGTGGACCTCACCGTGTCTCTCTGGTTGTACAAACGCTACTTCTTTGAGGCCACCTTCGCAGATGAGTCGAAGGTGAACTCCATCGCTGTGGGCTACGTCGCCGCTGGAGACGAACTGGTCCAGGAGTTTGTAGCGGGAAATGTACCCCTGGCGATCTCCCGGTATCCATACCAGTACAGCGGTAACACCACCGGTCTGGGGGGCCGGACCCCCAATCCGGGTACCGTACTCCGTCTCAAGACGGACAGGACCTTCCACGAATTCCTGCTCCAGTTTGAAAACTCCACCGAACAGCGTCTGCGTATTTCCGGAGGAAAGGTCGTCGACGAGGTGAGAATACGCCCCGAGGACTACCTGCGCGGACGATCATTCGTCCTGCCCGACCGGAACGTCACAAATGTGGAAGTCCTGCTGCAGGATGAAAACGGCAGCCTTTTGGGACAGGCCGCCGACGAAAGTCAGTACCGACGGTACCGCCGACTGGAGGACGCCGCGGGGGACTACGTGGTTGACCGACAAAGCGGCACGATCCGCCTAAGCGAGACTGTACCGGCCAACCGTGTTGTGGCCGTCTATTACGAGGCCTCCGCCCGGGCTGTTGGTGAATCGGGTAACGGTATCGGCGGGTTGGTGGCGCTGGATGACGACGGTGGAATAGGGTCCCTGGCTCCAACAACCGGGAACAGAAATTTTTCTTTCAGCATAACCGGGCTTTTCGGCCTGACCGACTCAACCGCCGATTACGACGGCAACGACTTCCGCCTGAACCTTTCCGACAACCGGGACGCCCTCATTCTCCGGGCCCCGGGCCTCTGGTCACCCTTTGAGGCGGCTAATCTCTACCGCCTTCCCGACGGTGCCGGTGAAGACGCCCGCTTTCAACTGGTCCGCCGCCACACCAACACCCTTGTAGACAGCCCCATCCAGCTCCGTCGTATTTCCGGCACAACCCTCCTGCAAGCGGTCCGCGCCGACGCCGCCGTCACCGAAATCGGCTACCGCTACCCCTGGGCGAAGGAACCACCGGCAGACATTCACGCCCGGATGTACGGGCCACGCAGCAGCCCCACGTCGGATCTCAGTTCAAGCGACGTGCTTGTGGAATACGGGTATTCTGCTGATACCATCCGGCTCACTGGAGATATTGTTCCCGGCTCAGTGGCGGTACGCTCGGGCGGTCAGAGTGTTTCCGGGGCTACCGTAGACTACACCAGCGGTACCGTTGAACTGCCCGAAGAAATTACCGGAGCGGGAACGGTTGACATCTCCTACCGCGTCTACGGAGCGGGCGGCGACGCCACCGATCTTGTCTTCATCAGCGGCAACCGCTGGACCCCGACGCCCAACCTGGACCTCTCCCTGGCGGCGGGCCTGCGCTGGACCTTGACCGACAGTGGCTACTCCACCGAACTCAACCAGCATCCCGGTCAGATCACCGTCTCGTCGGGGGTGGCGTGGCAGGGAGAGAACCTCCGCCTGGAAGCGGCCGGAGCCGCCCAGATATCACAAAGCGACACCACCGGCTATATGCGCCTCTTCGGCGCGGCGTCCCAAGACGTCCTTCTCACACCGTCGGCGGAGACGCTCTTTCCGCCCCGGCCTCCGTCACATCCTACAACAACGCTCTCTGCAGCCGACTTCGTTTATCCCCGGTACCGTGACTACTGGTCCACCGACGCCCTGAGAAACGTCTCCCTCGGCACATACCCGTCCCTGCCCGACCCGGACACCGATCGGACCAACGCCCGTATCGGACCGTATCTATCCCGCAGCACCGACTCCGGTTACACCGGCACCATCGCCGTTGTGGAATGGGACCAAATCCCCGGCGGTTCCTGGACCGGAGCCCGGATCAACCGTGACGGAGACGACCTCGACCTGCGGGACGCCCAGTCAATTGAAATAACCTACCGGTATATCGACGACGGCGGCGGTGGATCGGCGCCGAAACTCCTCTTTGAAATAGGCAGCCTGGGAGAGGACCTGGATGGCGACAGCTCGTTGGACCGGGGCAAGAGTGCCGTGGATCCGCTTTTGGCCTTTGACGGCGCCGGGGGACTACGCCGGGCCGGTCAGGACGCGCCGGCTCTCACCCGCCCCCACAGCGAAGATAGCAACCGCAACGGCGTTCTCGATCCCGAAATCCCCTCGGCCGTCTTCTCTCATCCTCTGACGCTAACAACTGCCACCGGCTGGCAGACCGAGGAAATACCTCTGACCGGTGTTTCCGGCGCTACCGCCCGCAGTCACCTCAGCGCCGTCAGGGCGGCCCGGATCATCGTTGAAGCCGATGGGTCCAATGTCACCGGCGGGCGGCTCCTCATCGGCGAAATCAGAATTCGCCGGGGCAAAAGCGTCACCCTGGCAGACGCCGGTGCAGACAACTCCGGCAGCGTTGGCGTCGTCCCGGACCCGCTCCCGGATCCCAACACCGGCGGCGCCTCCCTCCGCTCCCGCTTTGACACCGTCAAATCGCGCTTCGCCCCCGATTCGGACGAACAGCGGGTCATCTCCCTTTCCTGGGATGATGGAGCTGAAACGGTAGCCGCCGAGTTTACCCTCCCTGACTTTTCCACGCGCGCCTACCGCACGCTGACAGGCTTCTTTTTCCTCGACGCACCCCCTTTCGTCACAGGTAGTGGCGGCACAGACCAGACCGTCACCCTCCGGTTGGCACCGTACCGAAACGCCCCGGACGACGAGTCGGTCACCGTCGTCCTCCCGGCAGATCGCCTCACCGGGGGCTGGCACGAAGTATCAGTCGACCTGAAAGACGAAACAGTTCGCCTGGACGGAACTCGTCTCACCACTGCAACGGTACAGACCGGCAACCGGGCCGACGACGAGCTGCTTCGCCTGGCCTCTCTCACCGTTAACGGCATCGGAACAACCGGACAGATCGGCACCGGCACCCTCTACTTCGACGAGCTTCACGCCACAGACCCGCAGACCGGTTTTGCATTAGCCGGGCGGGTCCAGGCGGACTGGAACCGCACCGTTGAGGGGGGACTGCTTGGGGGGACCGAATTCTACGTATCCCAGACCGTGGCCGCCCAGGGAGAAGATTTCCAGGCCGCCGGCAGCGCCACTTCGGACGACACCGTCGGTGCTGGAAGCGGCTCGGTGCCGGGAAGTGGTACCGTCGCCACTACAACAAAGGCGGGCCTGCGGTCAGGACCGGTGCACCTGGAAGGAGAAGTCCTGGCCCGGGGCAGCGCCAACGACAGCGTCAACGAAAGTGACAGCGACAGTGATGCCGCCTTCGGTCATTACGTCCAGCTGCCCCTCGCCCCGGCCCAGGCCGTACTCCTGCGGGAACGGTTTTTTCGAGACTACCGTTACGGATCAACCCGTTTTTCCCGCAACACCGGCATCACCCTCTCCGGCACTTCC
>JBAYPC010000176.1:0-6104 GCA_041677905.1 Alkalispirochaeta sp.
AATCAGTCAAATCGACCAACTGGTCAAAAGTCTGGAACCTGATTATGGTTCGTTGGGTCTGACAATTACGGAAGGGACTGTAAAACCAAGATTTGAAACGTCCCGGGGTCAGCTCTATCAGGGCGACGCCTCCGAGATCATGAAGACATTTCCGGCAAATTCGATCGACCTTGTTTTTGCCGATCCTCCTTACAATATCAGGAAAGCTCAGTGGGATACTTTCTCGTCCCAGAAAGAGTACATCGATTGGTCCCTTGCCTGGATTACCCAAGCCCACCGTTTACTTAAAGACAACGGGTCTCTCTATGTCTGTGGCTTCTCGGAGATTCTTGCCGATATCAAATGGGCGGCCTCACATATGTTTACCGGCTGTAAATGGCTCGTGTGGTACTACAGGAACAAGGCAAATCTCTCGAATGACTGGGGACGGTCCCACGAGAGTATCCTGCATTTTCGCAAATCCCGGGAATTTACATTTAATATCGACGAGGTACGTGTACCGTACAACAAGCATACACTTCGATATCCTCAGCATCCACAGGCGCAGTCGTCGCAGTACGGTAATGGAAAATCTTATGTGTGGTCTCCTAATCCCAAAGGGGCAAAGCCGAAAGATGTCTTTGAGATCCCCACCATCTCTAATAACGGGTGGGAACGGTATGATCACCCGACACAAAAGCCGGTTGAACTTCTGAAAAAGGTGATTTTGGCTTCTTCAAACCCGGATGATACGGTGTTGGATCCGTTTGGTGGGTCCGGTACAACCTACGCCGTGTCGGAGGCGTTTGGGCGTGATTGGGTGGGAATTGAACTTGAAACGGAGTACTGTGAGCTTATCGAGCACCGGCTGAAAGATACCGACCATATTACACGAATTGCCGAACGGGAAGACGACAAGGAAAGCCGGGAACGGCGCGAAAAACTCAGGGGTTAAGTCATCATTTCGATGTGAACGAACCGGTCACAATGTTGGGGAGGTACTCAAGGACCCGGGTTGTCAATTGGCCAAACTCGTCGAGAGTCCCCATTTTGTCCGATTATCGGCAGAAACATTCTTGCGTATACTTCAGAATGGGCCTATGGGTATAGCGGAATCGGGTGGAACAACAAAGTTTTGGCAGGGGCGTGCAGTACCGTTGGTGCTGGTGGTACTGGTCGGTCTGTTTGCCGGATTGACAACAGGGTGCAGGTCATTGCCGTCTCTCGATGACCGCACCGTTTCCAGTGCCCTGACCGACGACGAGGCACGGATGACTCAACTGGGGTTGGCCATTGAGCCGCTGACGGTACTGCATCCCGGGAAGAGTGGTATCCGTTTAATGGAAAACCCCCGAGAGGCCTTTGCCGCCCGGGTATTGCTGGCTGCTGCTACCCAGCGGACGCTGGATGTGGAGTACTACATTTGGCACGGTGATGTCACCGGGACTCTGTTGCTGGAGGCGCTCCACAACGCCGCCGACCGGGGCGTCCGGGTGCGGCTGCTTTTGGATGACAACGGTACCCGCGGAATCGACTCCGAACTCGTCACGCTCAACCAGCATGAGAACTTTGAGGTACGCCTCTTTAACCCCTTCCGCAACCGCAACCTGAAGCCGTTGGGGTTTGCGTTCGAATTCTCACGGCTCAACCGGCGGATGCACAACAAGTCTTTCACCGCCGACAACCAGGCGACGATCATCGGCGGGCGCAACGTGGGGGACGAGTATTTTGGTGCTACTGCCGGGATTCTCAAGGTCGATCTGGACCTGTTGGCTATCGGACCGGTGGTGCAGGATGTTTCCCGGGATTTTGACCGGTATTGGGCAAGCGGTTCGGCCTATCCTGTAGACGGGATCGTCCCGGCCCGAAAAATGGAAGATCTGGAATCGTTTCGGTCTCAGGCCGCTGCGGTACGCCGCGGTGTGGAGGCGCAGGAGTATATCGCCGCGCTGCGCAATTCCACGCTCGTCGCGGCGCTGTTGGAAGGCAGTTCCGCCCTTATCTGGGCCGAGACAACGATGGTCACCGATGCGCCGGAAAAAGGGCTTGGCAAGGTCAAAGGTGAAGCCCTGCTTACCAACCAGCTGACTGAAATTCTGGGTGAACCAAAACGCCATGTAGAGCTCGTTTCACCCTATTTTGTGCCCGCCCGGGGCGGGACGAGACTTTTTTCCGAAATGGCCGAGTCGGGTATCGAACTGCGGGTGCTGACAAACGCGCTGGAAGCTACCGATGTCATTTCGGTCCACGCGGGCTACGCCAAGCGGCGCAAGGACTTACTTGAGGCAGGGGTACGGTTGTTCGAGATGCGCCATCTCTCGCCCCAGGTTGATCGGAACGTCAGCGCTGGCCCCTTCGGCAGCTCCGCCTCAAGCCTGCACGCCAAGACGTTTGCGGTAGACGGCGAACGGGCATTCATCGGCTCGTTCAACTTCGATCCGCGGTCGATCAACCTGAATACGGAGCTTGGTTTCGTCATCGACAGTCCTGAGTTGGCGCAACAGATTGCCGATGTCTTTGATGGTGGTATCAGTTCCGACGTGTACGAAGTCCTTTTGGACGAAAAAGGGAAGTTGTACTGGATAGAGCAGGGGGACGGTGGGTTGATTCGGCACGATAAAGAGCCAAACACCGGTTTCTGGAAGCGTAGCGCGGTGTTCTGGATATCGCTGTTGCCGATCGATTGGATGTTGTGAGCGTTCTATTTGGTGATTCTGACACCACCGAATCACACGAACGACCTGTGGCATCGGGCCACACTGCGGTAATTTGCGTTGGGGCAGATTTGGAGATATAACTGATCCATGGACCAGGACACTCGATGGCTGCAGGGACTGGAAGACCGGAATCTCACCGCCCATACCTACAACGAAATGACGGCACAACAGGTGGATGCGATGATACGCGGTATCTACTTCGGTCTCTTTACCGAGCTGGAAAAGGTGTTTGCCGACCTATGAAAACCGAAGTTGACATCGGTCTGTCGGAGCACGATTTGCGTCTTATCCGAGCGGAGATCGCTGCGATACCTGAGATTGAGTCGGTTGTTCTTTTTGGCAGCCGGGCTGAAGGGACCCACAAAAAGGGGAGCGATGTCGATTTTGCACTGGACGGGGACAGTCTGACGCGGAAAGAAATGTTGCAGTTGTCCTACCGGCTCAATCAGGAAACGGTGCTCCCGTATCGATTTGATCTGCTGATCCTCTCTGATGCCGACACCCCGGTCCGCGACCATATTCTCCGTGTTGGTGTCCCGATATATCCATAAAATGCGTCTCCGGTGAACGTGAGTTCGATATAGAATTTCCGAGATTTTGACAGGTATCGGGCACGCGTTTCGGCCTACCCCGTCGACGGCAATGTGACCGGATTATGAGAGTTCCAGGTCCCCTTCAACTGTTTCGTCGATGGTGTCCGGGCCGATGCGGAAGCTGCGGCTGTCGCCGGTGGCGGTGTCGCTGATGACGACGACGGCCGTGTCGGTGATGACATCCCGGTTGCGGAGCTGGGAGATCAGGTCCTGAATTGCTGAAGATTTTGCGTCCATCTGGTGGCCCTGGATAACGACGCGGGTGTCGGCGGTGCCGGAACCGGCGAAGGAGCGGATACGGATCCAGCCGTTTTCGATGGCTTTTTTGATGACCATATCACGGGCGGGGCCGGGGACTTCCGCCGACCCATTTGATCCACTGGGCCCACCGGCGGCGCCGATGAGTTCCGTAATTTTTTCTTTGGTAAGGCCGAACTGTTCCGGAGACTGGAGAATATCGTTGAAGTGGTCTTCTGCAACCGGAATCACCTGGTCACCTTTTATCCAGTAATTATGATCCCGTTTCATAGTAGTGTTATTATACTGCTTTTCCCACGATTTGAGGGAGAATATCACATGGCGCTGCAGATGTAGAAAAAGACCACTCGTCCCCGGACGGGTAAAACAGACGTCAGAGCTCGAAGTGGTTCGGCCAGAAGTTCCGGTGGAGCGGTGAGTTGTTCCAGAGCATCTCTGGTGCGGCGGTTTTCTGAGTGTCCGTCACCGATGAGAAGGGACTGGACGGCCGCTTTCAGCCGGGCCCCCCGCTTGTCGGTTGCAGGTTGCCCGGTTGCGGGTTGTCCGGTTAGGTCTTTTTCTTCGATCAGGGCATACATCTCATCGCGCAGCTCTTCCCGGCTCGTCAAGCTTTTTTCACGGATATACGCCGAGTAAAGCGGGTAGAACCGGTGGTGAATACCCGATATATGGGCCGCCGCAAAGAGTACTTCGTCAACGACGTAATCGGGCAGCCGCTTGCGGGTCAACTGCTGCAGTAACAGAGTGAGCTCTTCCGGCCCGCCGACGGCCTGCACCGCCACCGCGACGTGCAGCAGATGTCGGGGGGTATCGGGAGCGTTCAGCTGTTCCCTCAGCTCCGGGACGGCGTCCTTGCCGGCCAGTCGGGCGTAGGCTACAACCGCGCGCTCCGCCAGGAGCCGGTCTTCCGAATGAATTGCCTCCCGCACCGCATCGACCGCTCCCGGTCCGCCACGGAGCCCCAGAATACGTACGGCCATGAAGGCCGTCGTGTGGAGCGCTGCAGACAGATGCTCAATCAGGGCCGCCTCTACCGCCGGCGTGTAGGGCATAGCCGCCAGCGCCTCCAGGGCCTCCTGTCGTACTGCGTAGGACGGCGAATCCAGCCGGTCGATCACCTCGATCAGGGCGCGCCGAGACCGGGAGTGGCCCAGGGTCCGAATAGTTGACTGCTCTTCCTCCGCCTCCCGGGTCCGGCTGAGGCGGTTGAGAAGACCCACCGTATGGAGGTCTCGGGGCGAGAAGATAACCTCCATGGTGCCCCGAAACGTCTCGGCCCCAAGAGACTCAAAGCGGATAGCCCTGAAAAGGGCAAAGCCGGCGAGCCCCGCAACGGCCAGAAAGAAGAAGCGGAACGCCCAGGATGGAGGCATGACGGCCATAAGCCCGTCCAGGACAAAGCCGCCGATAAATGACCCAAACGTCCCGCCCAGCCCAAGAACCATATAGAAGATTATGCCCAGGTTGAGCCGGTCGTCCTGGGTGGTTACGCCGAAAAAATACGCCTGGAAGCTGTTGTCATTCCCCGAATAGCCCAGGGTTCCCAAAAAGAAGATCATCCCCATGGCCACCACCACGGCGACACTTCCGGTCACGGGAAGCACCACTGCCAGAAGCAGACTGGTGATGTAGGCCAAAAGGGAAAAGATGATCAGCGGCCGGGCGCCCAGCCGGTCCAGAAGGACACTTCCCAGATAACCGGCCAGGAAGTTACCGACACTGCCGACGGTCACCATGAGGTAGGCCATCCGGTCGGTGTATCCGTGAGCCTGTTTGGCAAAGACTACGAGAAAACTGCGGCCCACCCCGGAGGCGACGGCAGCCAGCAGAAACGTCGTGAAGAAGAGCCGCATCTGCGGCCGCGCGACCATTGCCCGGACAATGGGCATGATGGGTCGGCGCGCACCGGCCCGCTCGTCCTCCAGCTCCGGCGTAGAGAAAAGCAGTCCCGTAGCGACAATGCCCGCGCCGACCCCGGCCCCCATAAAGAGCACGTACCGGCCGATTTCCGCTCGTTCACCAAGGAGAAATGCGACGAGGAGCCCCGTAACCAGATAGGCCACCGAGCCGATCATGAGAAAATGGCTGAGAAAACGCCCCCGTTCCGACGGACCGGCAAAGCCGCTGAACATCGGCGTGTTTGCGACAAGACCGATACCCCGGGCGATGTGAAACCCCAGGACCCCCGCGCCGACCATGAAAAACACCACCGACGGCGAGCCGTGCAGCAGAAACACCGGTGCCACCAGAACGGGGATAAAGAGGATATACCGGTAGAGCCACGCCCAGGCAAACAGCCGGATGACCCCCACCCGAGGTACCAGGGCGCGTCCCACAAAGAGCATAAAAAAGGCGACGTAGCTGAAGGAGGCTATGACGCCGATAAGCGAGTTGGACGCGCCCAGACGCAGCAGATAGAGGGATATCATATTCCCTGTAAGCAGGGTGAAGCTGAGAGAGTTGAAAAAACCAAACCAGAGCAGGTGCGCCCGCCCCCGTCGCCGCTGTTCCGCCGTCAGCACAGGGGAAGTATACCCAGGAGCCGTTGGTACTGCTA
>JBAYPC010000177.1:0-6097 GCA_041677905.1 Alkalispirochaeta sp.
CCACCCTGGCGGGCCACACCATCCAGCACGAACTGCACTTTGCCCGGGTCAAGGGCATACTGGGCAGCGTAGATGCAAATCAGGGTGACACCCTTCTGGGCTGGGACACCGACCAGTTCCCCACCGACCTCTACGTGACCACCTCCATGATGTACGAGATACTCCAGAACGGCGGCCTTCACAGCGGCGGACTCAACTTCGACGCCAAGGTGCGCCGCCCGTCCAACACAGTGGAAGACCTGGTGCAGGCCCACATCGTCGGTATGGACAGCTTTGCCAGAGGCCTCATGGCCGCCCAGGCCATTCTGGACGACGGTGAACTGCCCGGCTTTGTCAAAAACCGCTACGACGGTTATAACAAGGGCATCGGCAAGAACATCACCGAGAAAAAGACGTCGTTCAAGGACCTGGAAGAGTGGGTCATCGACCGCGAGGTCATGCACCCCGCCTCAGGACGGCAGGAGTACCTGGAGTCCCTGATAAACCGGTTCCTCTAAGGTAATTTCAAAAATCGGTGGTTTTTGAAATTACCTCCTCTGATAGCCGGGGGCAACCCCATTAGACCAGCGCAGGAGGTACTAAAGATATGGCAACCGCACTGACCCTCGGAATAGACGTCAGCACTCAGAGTATCTCCGCTGTGGCCGTCCACGCCGCGGACACCCCCGGAGAGAGCCCGGCACGGGTCGTGGCGGAACACAGTATTGCCTACCGCGACGACCCCCGGCTGAACCGGTACGGCATCGATCACGAATCCCTGCTGGTACCGCCCCGCGTTGCCGGTGAGGCGGACCAGCCGCCGGAGATGTTCCTCGCCGGTCTGGACGCCCTCTTTGGTGACCTGAGAGAGCAGGGGCTGGATATGTCCGCCCTGGCCGCCGTTTCGGTCAGCGCCCAGCAGCACGGCCACGTGTACCTCTCGGAGGCGGGCCGTGAGACGATCAGGAAGCTTGGCGGCCCGCTCGACGGTCCGGCGGGAACGCCCTCTCAAGACCTGGTATCCCGCCTGCGCGGCGCCTTTGCCTACGGCACGGCGCCTATCTGGCAGACTGCCGACTCCCAGGCGGCGGCCGATGAGATTCGGGCCGCTATGGGCGGCACCGGGAAGATGGTGGAAGCCTCCGGTTCGGACAGCCCTGCCCGGTTTACCGGCGCCGTCATCAGGCGCACTGCCCGGCGCTATCCCGAGGCGTGGGAGGACACCGCCGCCGTCTCCCTCCTCAGTTCGTTTATCTCAGGTGTCCTTACGGCAAACCCGGAGTGCCCCATAGACTGGGGTAACGGCGCCGGCATGTCCCTTATGGACTACCGCGGCCGCGAGTGGTCCCAGGAACTTCTGACTGCGGTCGGCGGAGACCTTCCCAGCGGCGCCGGGGGGTTGCTGAAAAAACTCCCCTCCACGGCTTCCCCGGTTACCCCGGTGGGAACAGTGGCGTCCTACTTTGTGGACCGCTACGGTTTTTCACCGGAGTGCGTGGTGAATGCCGGCAGCGGCGACAACCCGCAGTCGAAGGTCATGATCGACGGTGACCTCCTCTCCCTGGGAACGAGCTTTGTCTACATGGTAGATACGGGTAAACCGGTGGTGGACCTGCAGGGCTACGCCAACAGCATGTACGACGGCCTGGGCCGTCCGTTTGTCTTTGCCTGCCGTACCAACGGCGCTATGGTCTGGGACCGCGTTCGCGCCGCCTACGGTGCGGACTACGCAGCCGCCGAGAAGGCGCTGGAAGCGGTCCCCCCCGGTGGGGCGGCAGGATCACCGCCGGTCATCTGGCAGCCCTATGCCGAGAGCTATCCGGTCTCACCGCCCCTGGACAACCCGGCGGCCAGGGACGGCACCGGCGACTTTGCCTCTCTCTACTCCGGTATAGTCGACTCCGCCCTGGTACTGACCCGGCACTACGCCCGGGGGTTTGAACAGGGCAGCGGGCCCCTTGCCCTGACCGGCGGACCCGCAGCCAGTGCGGAGATACGGCGACGGGTGGCGGCGATCTTTGAACGACCGGTGATCGTCCTGGACAGTTCCGGCGCCGCCACAGGCAGCGCCCTTTCGGCGTGGCAGACGTGGTGTGACCTCCGGGGCGTACCTGCGGAAACCGAGCGAATTCGGCGGGAGCTGGTACCTCCGGGCCGTACCGTAGAGCCCGATGGGCGTCTGGTCCGGGCGTACGCAGAGGCGCGAAAGGCCGTTGTCAACACTTTTGAAGAAGCTGCGGGGTTAGCCGACTAGGGACGGCGGGTCGGCGTACGTCAGGCCGCGTCGGGATCGGTGGGCCGCACCAGTATGCGTCCGGCCAGTTCCCGGCCGATGGCGATTCGGGACCCCTCCAGACGCACAATGAGGGGACCGTGCCTGCTGTAGGCCTGGACGGTCAGAGTTTTGCCGGGGATGACACCCAGCGAGATCACCTTGTCCCGAAACCCCTCTCCCCCGTCGAGGCGCACCACCGTTACGGCAGTACCCGAAGCTGTATCTGAAAGCGCCTGAAGCGCCGTGTTGTTCCTTCCGTCAGTCATCAGGTTCTCCTCTACGATTCAGTCGGACCGACCGGTTCCGGTATTCCTCTCGGAGCGCGGCAAAGTCAAATGTGTCGGGAACAGGATCATTTCCGCCGTAATACCGGGCAGAGCAGCGGCCGATACGCATAAAACCCATGATTAAGCCCTTGAAGATACCATGTTTGACAATGGCGTGCCTGCTGTACTCTGAACAGGTGGGGTAGTAGTTACAGGTGGCCGGGAGGACCGGCGAGATGACCAGCTGGTACAGACGAATGGGAATGGTGGCAAGGGCACGAAGAAACCGGATCACTGGACGTCACTCATCGCATGGGAACGAGCGCCTCCGATATGACGAGAGAGTAGTCGCCGACGTGTTCGATGTGGCGGAGAATATCCAGATAAAACATCTCCGTCTGGACTGCCGAGCCGGTGTCTATCCGCTTATGGGTCGCTTTCTTGTAGCGTTTCTGGTAGGCGTTTATCTTGTCTTCCATCTGCTGGGCGTGGCGGTATCCCTCTTCGGTCATGTACCCTTCCAGATGCTCGGCATTAAAGGTGAGAAACTCCGTTACCATTTGGGCGTAGGGCCTGATTTCCCCAAGCAAGGTCGTGTCCAGCTCAATGTTCCGGTCAAACCGCTTTTCAGCCAGTTTTATAAGCTTGTTGCTCGTGTCGGCTATGCTCTCAAGCTCCGCAGATATCCGGAACATGCTGTTGATGTTGACGGCGGTCTGCCTGTTGATCGGCTCCCGGGAACACTTTACCAGAAAGGCGGTGATCTCCTCGTGCATTTTTTCCACCAGGTCTAACAGGTCGGCGTAGGTCTTGCGCCGCTGACGAACTTCCTTTTCGGGGTTCTCAAAGAGTTCCAGAAAATAGCTGAAGAGGGAATGGACGTGTTCGGCCATCCGGGCAAGTTCGTTGCGGGCGGTGTATATGTTGAGTTCCACCGCATCCTTAAAGCCCCGACGGTACTGGAGACGGTACAGCTGCGGGTCTGCGACCTCGTCTTCTTTTACCAGCCGTTTCACCAGCTCTTCCAGTTGGGGTACAAAGCCCAGACAGAGGGCGGTGTTGATTAAGTTGAACATGGTGTGAAACATGGCCAGATGTTCTGCGATGTGGGACCGCTGGTAGGGGCTGCCCGGGACGACGGCATCCACCACGCCGAGAAAGGGCGTAAAGACCACCGTCATCCAGATGATACCGATCAAGTTAAAAAGCAGGTGCGCCCGGGCCGCCCGTTTTGCGTTGGCCCCGGAGTTTACCGAGGCGAGCGAGGCGGTCAGGGTCGTCCCGATATTCTCCCCAAGGACGATGGCGGCGGCAGTGGGAAAGTCGATCCAGCCCGAGTAGGTCATGGTGAGGGTTATGGCCATAGCAGCACTTGATGACTGGACAATGACGGTCAGGACTGCACCCACCAGGATAAAGATGACCAGCGAAAGAAAGCCCTGGTCGGTGTACCGGCTGAGAAAGGCCAGCACCTGGGGGTTGTTCTGGATATCGGGGACGGCGTCTTTCAGGAGACCAAGGCCGAGAAAGAGCATACCAAAACCGATGAACGCGTGGGCCACATCATCTCGGTCAATGGACTTGATGAGCAGCATCGCCGTACCCAGCGCGATCGCCGGCAGAGCCGCGGAGCTCATGCTGAACCGGAACCCCAAAAGGGCGATGATCCAGGCGGTTACGGTGGTACCGATGTTGGCGCCCATGATCACCCCAATGGCCTGCCGAAGGGTAAGCATGGCGGCATCGACAAAACCGACGACCATGACCGTCGTTGCCGACGAAGACTGGACTACCGTGGTGATGACAAAACCCGATGCAACACCGGCAAAACGGTTGGCCGTCATGTACCCCAGAATACTCTGGAGCCTGGTGCCCGCCGCCTGTCGCAGCCCCTCGCTCATGAGACGCATTCCGTAGAGAAAGACGCCGAGGCTTCCGAAAATCGTCAGAAGAGAAAAAAACACTCTCATTCAAAGCTCCCTTCTACCCTTCCAGAGCGGCGGCGACGTGCAGGATCTCGCCGTAGTACATGCGGTGGTAGTCGTCCTTGTAATGGCCGTCAATGGAGGGGTCTTTCATCCGGCCCGGTACAATGTCGTTGTAGTATACCGTCCGACACTCAACGGTGAGAATCGATTCCGCGAAGCCCGGCGCCGCCGCGTGGCGTGAGGCAACCGGCGTCAGCCCGGTGGCGTCGATTTTGTTCCCGTCTCTGCCGGACCGGGTGCCCAGCAGCTGCAGATCACCGCGGTACTCGTCCGGAAAAGCGCAGAGCGTCCAGGTGTCGTACAGTTCCATAAACTCTCGGGTGTACCGCGTAGGTCTGACCGGTGTTATCATAACCGGTCTTTTCCACATGGCGCCGATGAACCCCCAGGCGACGGTCATCGTATTGTACAGACCGCTTTGAAAATCGCCTGCGGTGAGAAGCATCCAGTCGTCCAGAAGCTGCCGCACAGGTGCCAGTTTCAGGTCCCGGGGGTCAATTGTTTTCAAAGGTGGGTGTGCCACAGAGGCTCCTTGTTCATTGCAGTTGTACCGGCTATTTTCGTAATAGTTTCGCATGCCGCGTTGGGGCACCCGAAATAACAAAAATATCCGACTGACGCCGGCTATTTTCGTAATAGTGTAGTACAGCATTTTAGTGAAAAAGTCACGCCGTCCCGGACCTTTGTGGTACAATTTAATCCATGCAGATTCTAATAGCGGATAAGTTCCCGGAGAGCCGCCGGAAGGCACTCATAGATGCCGGTTGTACCGTGGTAAGTGAGCCCGGTCTGAAGGGTGACGCCCTTGTCGGCGCCATGGAGGCCCACACCCCGGATATCCTCGTTGTCCGGTCCACCAAAGTCCCGGAAGAGGCCATAGCCGCCCATCCGGGTCTGAGTCTCATTGTCCGGGCCGGTGCGGGTTACGACACTATCGACGTGGATGCCGCCTCCCGCAGGAGCGTCTACGTGGCCAACTGTCCTGGTATGAACTCAGCTGCCGTAGCGGAGCTCGCCTTCGGGCTCATCCTCAGCCTGGACCGCCGCATTCCCGACAACGTCGCCGATTTGCGCAGCGGTGTGTGGAACAAGGGCGAGTACTCCAAAGCGGAGGGCCTCTACGGCAAGACTCTGGGCATTGTCGGCTTCGGCAGGATCGGGCGCGAGCTGGCGGCTCGCGCCCGGGCATTTGGCATGAACGTAGTCACCTGGAGTCGGTCGCTTCGCCCGGTTTCGAATCCGGCGTCCACCGGGGCACCTCATGGATTGAGAGCGTCCGTCCCCGATGGCATCACCGTCCTGGAAACGCCGGAAGCCGTTGCGGCGGCGGCGGACATCGTGAGCCTTCACGTCGCCGCTACTCCGGAGACCCGGGGAATCGCCGGTACCGCTTTCTTTGACGCCATGAAGCCGGGGGCGTATTTCATAAACACCTCCCGGGCTGAAACCGTCGATGAAGCGGCCCTCCGCCGCGCCGTGGCCGACAAGGGCATACGTGCGGGTCTGGACGTCTTCACCGGTGAACCTGCCGGTAAGGACGGCGCGGTCGAAAACGACATCTTATCTCTGCCCGGCGTCTACGGTACTCA
>JBAYPC010000178.1:0-6065 GCA_041677905.1 Alkalispirochaeta sp.
ATAAGTTCGTAAAAACGTGCCCGCATCAGCGGATCAAGCCCATCGGTCGGTTCGTCCAGGATGACAACCTCCGGTGAATGGAGAAAGGCAATGGCAATACCAACCTTTTTACGGTTGCCCGTGGACAGTTGAGCAAAACGGCGAGTCGTCTCTATCTCGAAAAGACGTACAAGTTCGTCGGTCCGATCAGCAACGACGCCTGGGTAAAAACCGGCCGTAATCTGCAAAAACCGCCCAACGGTGACACCGTCGTAGCCGCGCACATCCGACGGTAAATACCCAACCCGTTGAAACAAACGCGCCGGGTCATCCGGTCCAATGCCAAGAATCCGTGCGTGCCCGGAAGTCGGTTTGAGCAGCCCCAGAGCGGTCCGGATCATCGTCGACTTTCCCGCACCGTTTGGACCGATAAAACCGAGGACTTCACCGGAATCGACGGTGAGAGTGACCTCCTCAATACCACGAACCGAACCGTAGTACTTCGTCAAGCGTTCCAGTTCAATCGTCGCCACAGACCTCTCCCCCTGCCGCCCGATGTACTACCGCGATGCCCGAACCTCACACCGTCAGCGTACCCCGGTAGCGAGAGAGCTATTTTGCGTTCTTTTTTTGAATCACCATGCTGATTACCGCAAAGATAATAAAAGCCAGACCAAACCAGACGTGCAGGTTTACAATGAGTTGGCGTTCCGGCTCCCGCCCAGTCAGAAAGTTGACGAACATTGGGATAGAAGATAATACCATGACAAGAAACGTAATCGTTCGTCCGATATTAAGAAATCGCATCATTTTATAGCTCCTGCAGAAAGATATCCTGTCAAAACAGATCATAGGAGAAGCCGTCACCCAGTGCAAGCGTACAATAGCAGGCAAGGGCGGTAACAACGAGAAAGCCAATCGTCACCCGGCTTTTTCATACAATAATTGCCCACTCAAAATTTCCCGGATAAACGGACGGTTCTGTTTATGCAGTTTATCAAACTCTTGTCTTGTATAAACGACAATATCGATCGGAACCTCTTCACTTAATTCATAAATTGCTTGGCGAACGGCAATTTGCAACTCAATTCGCTCCTCAAAACTCTCCGGTTCGGAATCGACATCAACTACAACTGCAATATCGATGTCGTTGACGTTTTCCTTACCATCAGCTGCAAGCGAGCCAAAGAGATATATCTTTACCGGATCAAGCAACCGAAGGCGAGAAACAATTTCCGGTATCTTTGACGCTAACTCAACCATCTCAACTGATAGTATATCGTTTCAAGATTGAACGCCCAGGATGCCGGGCCGAGCAGCACGACCGCGAAAGCGGCGTGCGACCAGGCCAGCGTTCCGCGATACCCAGACCCCACACCATCTGCGCGCCCCGGAAACGAGAGCGTTCAGTCGCACCCACTCCCTGAGCTCATAACCACCCGGCATCCAACATTAACTCAAAAACAAGATACTTCCAGATCCCGCTCGTCCCTTTTTGCCCGGTACATCGCCGAATCCGCCTGTTTGATCAGACCTTCCAGTTCACTGCCGTCGTCCGGGAAAAAGCTGAGCCCGGCGCTAAGACCAATCGGAATTTCAATACCGTTGATAAACACCGGCTTCTTGAGATCGTCGATCAGTCTCCGTGCAACGTCCATCGTTTGATCCCTGGAAGAGAGACCGGCCAGAGCAACGATAAACTCATCACCACCCATCCGCGTCTTCAAGTCCTTTTCTTTCAAGCTGTTTACCATTCTCGCGGCAAGACTTTTCAGTACCTCATCACCGACATCATGCCCGTAGGTGTCATTAATGACCTTAAAATTATCGATGTCGATAAACAAAATACCAACAGGACCCTGAGAAAGGACCGCCTTGTTCTTCAGTTTTTTAAACTCTTCCGAAAAATACTTTCGATTGGCCAGCCCGGTTAACTTATCGTGGTGAGCCTGATATTCAAAGTCCTTCAAAAGATACAGCACAACCGCGATGAAACTGATAAACAACACCGCCATCATCAAAATATTGACCACAAATAACCTTCGGTGTTCCCCGATCTCGTCGCGCATTACCTGGTCATTGTACACAATGCCGACCACATAGGAGTTCCACCCCTGCCCATTTTCCTGATTGCCGATCAAGGCGGGAAAGAACCGGTGCCTCTGTTGTATACCAGCCAGAACCCGCGTCTCCTGCTGCGTCGTATTCTGAATAACAGCCTGCCGGGCAAGCTCTTCCTGAAACTCCGGGACATCCGGGTCCAAATACGGCCGCCTGGTGTTTCTCAGCTTGGCCACACCATACCGCAGCGGTTCAACACTGTAAAAACCGATATCTTCAACCATCTCGTATTCTTCAGTCAGAGAGCTGGCGTCCTTAAACAGATTCAGACTCTGAAACGACGGGTACTGATCTTCAATACTGACACTGAGTTCAAAAACGTACCGGTTATCCGGACTCGGCATGTAGCTGTACTTTTTGATATCCCCCGCCTGAGTCGAAAGATCTACCCGGTCTACCACAAATTCATCACCCGCCATTCGCTCTCGCAAAATAGTGGCAAAGCTGCCAAATCCAGAAAAATCGAGCCCAAGGTCATCGGTATAAGTCGTTCTCACAACCTTCAGATCGTCATTTACAACGTAAATATCGTAACCCGTGAAACGGGCTTGCAGTTCCGCCAAATCCCACTCCATCACCAAGGGATCCACCTTGTATTTTTCCACCATCTCGACAGAGTACTCTCGCATCTCCTGATTCAGCTGCTGCTCCGCAATCTTGTAGGCGTCATTGATAAACTGCACCGTCTGCAGAATGTTTTTCTCCACCAATTGCTGCTGAATGTCGTACTTATCTTCGACGACCGCCCGGATATTTGAGTACTGCGTTGAAAAAAGGTAGACCATTATCGCGGCCAGTAAAATGATCGTTACATACCGTAACTTGCTCAGCAAACCCGCCAAAACTGCTTCCTCCTGATTCCGAAGATGAATCGACGCCCCTGGACCCCGGGCCATCCCAAGCCCCAAAATTGACATCTCCGACCGTCATTCTTACCATTAAACCGAGGACGGAGGAAACCAACTATGGCCGAAACCCACACCCGCCATCGGAAAAAAGTCGAAAAAATCCTCGAAGAGACCGACATCCGGATAAACGGAGACAGACCGTGGGACATCCAGGTCAGAGACCCCCGCTTTTACCGCCGCGTCCTATCCCAGGGCTCCCTGGGACTGGGCGAGAGCTACATGGACCACTGGTGGGACAGCCAACGGCTGGACCAGATGATGACCAAGCTGCTCCAGGCCGGCCTCGACCGCGCCGTCGTTGCAAAAGTCCTCGCCTGGGACCTCATCCGCGCACTCCTGTTCAACATGCAAAACAAAGCCCGGGCGTGGATCGTCGGCAAACGCCACTACGACATCGGAAACGACCTGTACCGCGCCATGCTCGATACCAGAATGACCTACAGCTGCGGCTACTGGAAAACCGCCCACACCCTGGATGAAGCCCAGGAAGCCAAAATAGACCTCATCTGCCGCAAACTCCAGCTCCAACCAGACATGCGCGTTCTGGACATAGGGTGCGGGTGGGGCGGCGCCGCCCAGTACATCGCAGAAAAATACCAATGCACCGTCGTCGGCGTCACCGTCTCCAAAGAACAGTACCACTACGCCACCCAACTCTGCCGGGACCTCCCCGTCGAAATCCGCCTCCAGGACTACCGGGACATCACCGAGACATTCGACCGCGTCTACTCCATCGGCATGTTTGAACACGTCGGCTACCGCAACTACCGACAGTACATGAAAACAGTACGCCGCCTCATGCCCGACCACGGCATCTCCCTGCTCCACTGCATCGGCGGCAACCGCACCGTCTACGGCACCGACCCCTGGATCAACCGGTACATCTTCCCCAACGGCATGCTTCCCTCCATCAAACAGATCGGAGCCGCCATAGACGGCCTCTTCGTCATGGAAGACTGGCACAACTTCGGCACCCACTACGACAAAACACTCATGCAGTGGTACAAAAACATAACCGACGCATGGCCCACCCTCAGCAAAACCTACACCGACCGCTTCTACCGCATGTGGACCTACTACCTCCTCGCATCCGCCGCCTCATTCCGCGCCCGCAAAAACCAACTCTGGCAGATCGTCCTCTCCGCTACCGGCATCCCCCAAGGCTACATCGCCCCCCGGTAAAAACCGCAAACAGATCAGGTGCATCCAAAAATCAACGTGTTTTTCGGAAATATGTATATTGAACGCGAGGCGTTCCGCCATGCCCACGCCCACAGACCGGCCACACCATTCCCGACGGCGGCCAACGGTGGTAACAACCAGTCCGGCCGTCCCTCGTTATACCGTTATACGTGACAGATTGGGAATAACATCAAAATGAGCGTCCCGGCTGAAAAGCGAAAGCCCGCGCTGTATAACAAGAGCTGCAATCCACAGATCGTTGGTAGGAATCGGCGTGCCTTCAACCCGCAGCTGCCGGAAGAGAGCAGCGTAGTGGTTGGTCGTATCGACCGTTGGAAGCAGAACATCCACCCGAGGGCGGTGAAGAAAGTGCTCAAAGACACGCTGATTCTCCTGGCCCCGGGTACCCAGGAGAAAACCTGCCCGGAGTTCAGCAACCACGATAAACGGTACGTATATTTTTTGACTGATACGAAATAGATGGACAACCTCGGGAACGCCATCTGCAAAATCACGGTAACGATTGGTGTCGATCGCGATTTCTATCGCCATAGGTCGGGGTCCACCGTGTCCTGATCGGCGATCGCCTGATCAAATACCTCATCCTGTTTCCAGGTGCCGGCAAGATCATCCAGGTCATCATAGACTACTGCTTCTTCAGCGATACCGAGTCCCCGCCTGAGCGTCTCAATTGCTGCCTCGTTCAAACTCATCCCGTTCTTTCTCGCCCATTCCCGAAGTTCCCGATCAATCGAACCCGGAACGTTTCGAATAGTATACTGCGACATTGCATACACCTCTTGCCTGCATTGTAGGCGAGCTTGGCAGGCATTGCAACTTCAGTGCTTGCGTTCCACGACACTGCACCGTTAGACCGAAAGGAAAAGACCGCCGTCCGGGCCATAAAGGCCGTTGACCCGGAAACTCCGGTTATTGTAGCCTTATTAACCACCACGCAGTACACTATTGGACAAGTGAGCGTGGAGGGTCGGAAGATACCCTGCGTCCAGGTTTTCCGTGCATTTACTTACCATTTCAAACCTTTCATTCACCTACCCGACAGGAATTGCACCGGTCTTCTCGTCATTGCACGCCGTCTTTGAACAGGGTTGGACAGGCGTCGTCGGGCCAAACGGGTCGGGTAAATCTACACTCTTGAAGTTGATATGCCGGGACCCATCGGTGCCGGAACCCGCTCACAGTTCTATCGACGGACCGGACAGTCGCATCTACTGTGACCAGCAAACTGAATCCATCCCAGCCGGTTTCTCCGACTTTATCAACGCCTGGGACGAGGTCTCGGTCGACCTCATGCGACGACTGGGTGTCGAATACGATTGGTACTACCGCTGGAACACCCTCAGTTTTGGGGAACGCAAGCGTGCTCAAATTGCAACAGCATTGTGGCAACACCCGGACGTCCTCGCTCTTGATGAACCAACCAACCATCTGGACCTGGATACCCGCAATCAAATTGGCGACGCCCTGGCATCATGGGACGGCATCGGCGTTATCGTAAGTCACGACCGCTCTCTCCTTGACAGCCTGTGTTCACGCTGCCTGTTTCTGTCCTCCGGTTCGGCCACCGTACGCCCCGGCGGAATAACAAAAGGAATCGAACAGGAGCAGCGGCAGCATGTTGAGGCCCTCCGCCTGAAGCGAGAAGCCACACAGGAGGCACGACGGCTGCGCCGGGAGGCCCAGCGCCGGACCGAGACGGAATCCCGTTCCGCCGGGCGACTGTCGAAGAAGAAGATCGACCGAAAAGACAACGATACCCGTGCAAAAGTTGACGCAGCCCGTCTGACCGGGAAGGACCGCCGCGCCGCGTCGGCGGCGCGGCTCATGCGTGAACGCGCCAACGGCGCCACGGAA
>JBAYPC010000179.1:0-6061 GCA_041677905.1 Alkalispirochaeta sp.
GTACCAGTCGTCGGTCCACTCCCAGACGTTACCGGATAGATGGTAGGCACCGAGGGCTCCCGGTCTGCCGTAGGTGACGGCAACGGCGTCGGCGGTATTAAAAACCTGATCTGCCGGACCAAGGGCATTCAGAAAGGCCGCGTATTCCCAGTCGTCGGCCGAGGGTAGGGCGACACGAAGGGACGCTGCCTGATGTCCGTCCAGAAGGGCCCCGGCAGTCTTGATACGGTCCGAGAGCCATTCGATGTACGCCTGGGCCGCATACCAGGAGACGTTCCGTACCGGTCGGTCTGCAAGAAATTCCGCATCATCGACCCAGGCGCCGTCGTCCGGCCAGTGTTGGAGATACCGGGTGTCGACAAGGCCGGCCGCGACCAGACGCTCTCTCGCCGATGGGCGCCACATCTCATTTTCACCGAGGAAACGGGCGTATTCCCGTTCGGAAACTTCGGTTGCGGCGATGTAGAAATTGGTGGTGAACTCGTGGTACAGGCCGATGTCATTTCGATCCCGCAGGGGATAACCGGTGAGATAGTTCCCCTCCGGTACGCGAACAAACAGCGTTTCCGGTATTCCACCGAACCGATGGATGCTCTGTCGGGGAGGGCCCCGTTCGTCCAGTTCTAAGGAGGTGGCAAGGAGTTCCGTTGATTGGGCTTCCTGTCGTGTGCGGTACCACGACGACTCCTGGACTGGCCCTGCTGCGGCGGTACCGCTGGTGATATCTCCAAGAACCCGGTAAAAACCTTGATAATCGTTATCAAGTTGTATAAATAACTGTACGGCTTTGGCGAGTTGAGCGACGTGGAGGGCGGCGCCGGGTACGGAAGAGCGCAGTACGGCTCCAAGGAGGTCCGGTGTCTGCGACGATGAGGCGCCGGAGACGAGGGACTCCATGGTAGATCGCCACGTTGGATCATTTGGTGTCGTTGGCGTTGTCGGAGGCGTGGGGGTCTGTGCCCAGAGTGAGCGCGCCAGGATACGCCCGACCGGGGGGTGCTGAAACTGCTCTCCCGGCGGACCTGCCAGCGCCCACTGGTGGTATTCAACTAATAACTCCGAGAGGGGGCTTGAACCGGTCGGCGATGGCGGAGCAGAGGGTGCAGGAGGAGCGGGCCGGCGAAGGGGCACGTCAACGGTGCGGCGTAACGGAAACAGAGCGCTTCCTATCCGACGTCCTGACAGACTGATCGGTTCCCGATACTCGGCAAGTCCGGGAAACCGTACCGTCAGTTGGTAGTCACCGGCAGGCACAAACACCTTGACGGGGGCGGGGCCGAGCCGTCGCTCGTCGAGGTACACCGATGCGCCGGATGGTGCGGTGCGTACGGTGAGTCTGGTCCCGTATTTGGTTAAGCCGGGCACTACAAGAACGATCCCGAACAGCACGAACAGAAACACTGCGACGGCGATCGGCATGTATCTCTCTGGAGGGATGCCGCCAATCATGGGCAACCGAGCGGTCAGTTTTTCGATATCTTCTTCAGATTGCACTTCTTTCCACTGTTTGCCCATAGTCAGCTGAGTATATGGATCAGATCGGAGCCATGTCAACGAAGGGACATCTTGGCTTTGGTAGGGATTGCCTGCGACCCGAAAAGGGTGATAGCCTGCCGGGGATGAAAAACGCTGGTAGTCGCCTTGTGGCTCTCACTGAATCAGTCCTTACATGGCGTTTGCGACGGAAAGCGCGGCACCGCCTGAAGCAGGCGCGTAAGAACGTTATTCTTGACTGGGTCGAGGCGTTCTTGCAGGCTGCATTTCTCGTTCTGCTGATAAACCAGTATCTCCTGCAGGCGTACCAGATTCCCTCGGGTTCCATGATCGAGACTCTGCTTCTGGGCGACCGGATATTTGTCAACAAGGTCATATACGGGCCGGAACTGCTGCCGGGAATTGCAAAACTACCCGGTTTCCGCACCCCTGAACACGCCGAAGTGGTGATCTTTGAGAACCCCTCCTATATCGGCCGGGGAACGGGCTTTACGGTGCTGCAGCGTATTCTCTACATGGTGACCCTCTCCCTGGTCGACATCGACCGGGACGAAAACGGACAACCCCGAGCCCAGCTGCTCATTAAAAGAGCCGTCGGCATGGGAGGAGACCGGTTCCGCACCGAAAAAGGCAATCTCATCGTCTTACCTGCCGGTGAAAGCTCATGGATAACCGAAACTGAATACCAACGACTTGACGGTAAGGACTACCAGCCGCGAAGAACCCTGAATCCGACGGACTACACGATCATCCAGGACGCCGGCGTTGCCCTTGGACGCCGTGACCTCGGCCTGCCGGCAACGCAAGACGGCGACCGTGCGGTCAACAGTCTTGGGTCTTTGGGGTTCGGCGATCCCTTTGCCCTTGAACTTGCCAGGCAGGGTTACCTCTACGCCGCCAACCCGCAGAGTGAGCGAATCCGCCAACGGGTACAGTTTGTCCATCTTGGCTGGTACGTCCCGGAAGGACGGATTTTTCCCATTGGGGACAACCGGGACAACTCCCGGGACGGACGTTATTTCGGACCGGTAAAAATCAGGAACGTCCTTGGCCGGGCGATGTTCATCTACTGGCCCCTCGATCGTATCGGCGCCATCGAGTAGGATTCATGTCAGACCGTTTCAGGAAAAAGAAGCAGCGAAAACGGCGGGTTCGGGCGGTTTTGTTCTTTGTGACAACTGCTCTGATCTGGTACTTTGCCGGGCCTGGCAACGCTATCATCAGGACAAGTGCGTTGTCGCCTCTTCTGGAACCGGGCGACGTTGCTTTAATGATTCCCGTCTATGGCCGGCCCCGAAAAAACACAGTTCTGCTCGTTCGTACACCCTTACGGTACCAGACGATTGCCGGCCGCATCGGAAATCTGGTTGCCCAAGTATCGGGAGAAGAACTTCCCGAAGCGCGGCAGCCGCGACGAGTCCCCCGGATTGTTCTCGCCGGTGAAGGTGACCAGGTGACCTGGAACGACCGTTTAGTGGTTGTCCGAAGGGCGGAGAGTGTCGCCACCTACCGGTTGGCCCCGCTGGATCGGGATTTGTCTCTTCCGCTCAGGCAGACGCGCATCCAGGCGGGAGAGTTCTTTTTGGTCTCCCTCCAGCCGGGTATAATCGATTCACGCTACACGGGGCCGGTGAATCCGGGGAGGCGGGTATACCGGCTGGGACGAGTTGTCTGGCCCTATGACCGGCGAAACCAGCTCACTGCAGATGAAATCAGATTACATCTATAACGGCGACCATCTCTATATCCATATTCCCTTCTGTCGATACCGCTGTGATTACTGCGATTTTTTTACCCGGACCGGCGTCTCTTCAGACCGGCAGTCCCGGATCATCCAGAGGATAACCGAGCAGGGCGGGGCGTGGGTCGGAGACAGTTCCCAGTTGACAACGGTGTATATCGGCGGAGGCACCCCGTCGGCACTTAGCCGGGACGACTTGAACCGTCTGCTTTCGTATACGGAAACTCTCGGCTCAGACCGGACCGAACGGACGGTGGAACTCAATCCGGAAGACGTGACCCCGACGCTGCTTCACGAGCTGGTCCGCCACCGGGTTAACCGGATTTCCCTGGGAGTTCAGACCCTTTCCGCAGTCTCCCTTAAAACAATCGGCCGCCACACGAGCCATTCGGACACCCTTCGCGAAACTCTCAGGGGCCTGGAAACGGTGGCCTCCGGGTGGAACGGGCGCTGGTCGGCGGACATCATCGTCGCTATTCCCGGGACGACCGCAGATTCGGCGGAAGGGGACATCCGGCGTCTGATGGAGTTCGTACCCCCTCACGTATCGCTGTACGAGCTGGGTATTGAACCGAATACGGTGTTAGGCCTGAAAACGCGTAGAGGAACCGTCCGTCCCGTCGCAGAGGATGACGCCCTGGATCAACTGGAACGCAGTGCCGACGTCCTCGCTGAGTACGGCCTCCGACGCTATGAGATTTCCAGTTTCGCCCGTCCCGGAGACGAGAGTCACCATAATCTGGCGTACTGGAGAATGGCTCCTCACCTCGGTATCGGTCCCGGCGCCGTCGGCACCTACAGGCCCGTCCACATTAAGGGTTTCACTCCCAGGGGTTTCGATTCCGACGGTCTGGCCTCCGACGGTCTGGCCTCCACGGGTATGACTCGGGTCACCAACACCCGTTCGTTCAAAGACTTCCTCGACAGGGAAGATTTCGGTGTGCAACAGGAGTCAATTTCACGAATCGAAGAGGCGGAGGAACTGGTCATGATGGGGCTCCGTACGGTATTCGGCGTTGATCGGGACCGTTTTCGGCGCGTTACAGGGCACGCCTTTGAAGATATCTGCGGACCGACCATAGCGGCCTGGCCCGATGCCTTTGACCTGACCGATCAGACCACCGTTCGTCTCAAGACACCGGCCTGGAACCGCCTCGATGCCGTCCTGGTCGATCTCTTTACCGACTTTACCGACTTTACCGACTTTACCGACGTCGGTTTTACCGATGTGGACAAATTCGTCGATCAATGATAGGTTCAGCGGTACTCAAGCACACGGAGGATGACGGATGTCCGGCCACAGTAAATGGGCGACGATACGCCATAAAAAAGGCGCGCAGGACGCCAAGCGGGGAAAACTCTTCTCCAAACTTATCAAAGAAATAACCGTTGCCGCCAAAATGGGCGGGGGCGAAGAGGAAAGCAATCCCCGGTTGCGTACGGCCGTCCTGAAGGCCAAGGGCGCCAACATGCCCAAAGACAACATCGACCGGGCAATCAAGAAGGGTACCGGCGACCTGGGCGGCGAAGACTTTGTGGAACTCAGTTACGAAGGATACGGTCCAAACGGCGTGGCAATTCTGGTGAACACCCTGACGGACAACCGAAACCGCACAGCCGCAGACGTCCGTAGTATTTTCAGTAAGAACGGTGGAAATCTGGGAGAAAGCGGTTGTGTTTCCTACCTTTTCAGCCGAAAGGGACTGATTACCTTTGACACGGATGCCTACGGTGAGGACCAGATTCTGGAGGCGGCTCTGGAAGCCGGTGCCGATGATGTGGAGTCCGCCGGTGATGTTATCGAGGTGAGCACCTCGCCGGAAGACTTTGAGGCGGTTCTCGGTGCGCTCAACGCAGCAGGATTTGAACACACCGTGGCAGAGATATCTCTCATACCGGAGGCGACCGTTTCTCTGGACGACGAAGGTACCCGGAAGGCCCTTCGCCTGATCGACTTGCTCGACGATCATGACGATGTACAGGAAGTTGCAACCAACCTGGACATCCCCGATGACTTTGACCCGGAAGGGTAATGCCCCGAATCCTCGGTATTGATCCCGGTCTGGCCGCTACGGGCTGGGGCGTTATTTCCGGTGACGGTGGGCGGTTGGCGTGTATCGACTACGGTGTCATCCGGACAAAGGCGTCTTCACCGACGGGCACTCGGCTGGAGGTGATCTTCGATGGGGTCACCGATATTGCCCGGCGCTATGGGCCTGCCGCCGCCGGTATTGAGAGTATCTATTTCACTAAAAATATCAGCAGCGCCATTCCGGTAGCTCAGGCTCGCGGCGTGGTCCTGCTCGCACTCAGTAAACTTGGTATTCCCGCGGCGGAGTTTACGCCCCAGGTGATCAAACAGTCAGTTGTCGGCTCAGGCCAGGCCGACAAGGAACAGGTCACCCAGATGATCCGTATCGTTCTGGGCATGTCCGACGTACCCCGGCCGGACCACGCCGCCGACGCCCTTGCCGCGGCAGTTTCAATGTTACATAGTGGCAAGAGTTTCGGGATCAACAACGGCCCCGGCAATAAAAACCGGTAGCAAGGAGGCGGCGTGTTCAACAGTCTGTACGGTCAAGTCAGCGGTCACCAGTTTCCCCTGGTGTATTTCCAGACGGGAAGTGTGGAGTGGGAACTTGAGGTAAGTGCCGGCACATTCCAGTCCGTCATGAATGCCCCCCCCGACACCGAGCACCGCCTGTACACCTATCTGCACACCCGACAGGACATCCTGCGCCTCTACGGCTTCTGGACCGAACAGGAGCGCCGTGTCTTTCTGGAGCTCAACACCGTATCCGGCATCGGCCCCCGACAGGCACTGAA